>NZ_JBLZPT010000009.1:175527-201914 GCF_049199985.1 Pseudomonas kitaguniensis | reverse complement strand
CCCCAGCCTTGATGGTGATCACTGCGCCATTGCTCAGTGTGACGTTTACCGGCGTCTGCGCAGGATTGGTCAAAGTAGCGGTGTAGGTAATCTGACCGCCTTCGGTGACCGAATTGTTTGCGGTCAGAGTAACGGTGGTGGTGTCGATCGAATCGGCAATGGTGGTTACAGCCGGTGCAGTGTTCGGCACCAAGTTTTCAAAGTTACCCCCGGTGGCGCTTGTAATAGTGGTGCTAACAGTCGAGCCATTGTTGTAAACATCGTTGGCCGGAGTTTCGAAAACAACAGTGCCAGCGGATTTGCCCGCTTCAATAACGATGGTCTGCCCGTTGCTCAGGGTGACAGTCACTGGCGTTTGCGCTGGGTTAGTCAGCGTAGCGGTGTAAGTGATATTGCCGCCTTCGGTGACCGAGTTGTTTGCGGTCAGCGTGACGGTAGTGGTGTCGATCGAGTCGGCAATGGTGGTTACAGCAGGCGCTGTATTCGGCACCAGGTTTTCAAAGTTACCGCCGGTTGCAGCCGTAATAGTGGTGCTAACAGTTGAACCGTTGTTGTAAACATCGTTGGCCGGGGTATCCACCGCCACAGTACCAACCGACTCACCCGCCTTGATAGTAATCACCGAGCCATTGCTCAAGGTGACCGTTACGGGCGTTTGCGCAGGATTCGTCAAGGTGGCGGTGTAAGTAATCTGACCGCCTTCGGTTACGTTCTGGCCAGCCGTCAACGTAACGGTAGTGGTATCGATCGAGTCGGCGATGGTGGTTATCGCCGGTGCAGTGTTCGGCACCAGGTTTTCGAAGTTGCCGCCGGTGGCGTTGGTGATCGTGGTGCTAACGGTAGAACCGGTGTTGTAAACATCGTTGGCCGGAGTATCCACAACCACGGTGCCAACCGACTCACCCGCCTTGATAGTGATCACCGAGCCATTGCTCAGTGTGACGTTTACCGGCGTCTGCGCAGGATTGGTCAAAGTAGCGGTATAAGTGATCTGACCGCCTTCGGTGACCGAGTTGTTTGCGGTCAGGGTAACGGTGGTGGTGTCGATCGAATCAGCAATCGTAGTGACTGCAGGCGCAGTATTTGGCACCAGATTTTCGAAGTTACCGCCGGTGGCACTCGCAATCGTGGTGCTAACGGTAGAACCGTTGTTGTAAACATCGTTAGCCGGGGTATCGACGGCTACAGTGCCAACCGACTCACCGGCTTTGATAGTGATTACCGAGCCATTGCTCAAGGTGACAGTCACTGGCGTTTGCGCAGGATTGGTCAAAGTAGCGGTGTAGGTAATTTGACCGCCTTCGGTGACCGAGTTGTTTGCGGTCAGCGTGACGGTGGTGGTGTCGATCGAATCAGCAATCGTAGTGACCGCAGGTGCAGTGTTCGGCACCAAGTTTTCAAAGTTGCCGCCGGTGGCGCTCGTAATAGTGGTGCTAACGGTGGAGCCGTTGTTATAGACGTCGTTGGCCGGAGTTTCGAAAACTACAGTGCCAGCGGATTTGCCCGCTTCGATAACGATGGTCTGCCCGTTGCTCAACGTCACGGTGACCGGCGTTTGCGCTGGGTTAGTCAGCGTGGCGGTATAAGTAATCTGACCGCCTTCGGTTACGGTCTGGCCAGCCGTCAACGTAACGGTAGTGGTATCGATCGAATCAGCAATCGTAGTGACCGCAGGTGCAGTGTTCGGCACGAGGTTTTCGAAGTTGCCGCCGGTTGCCGACGCAATCGTAGTGCTGACCGTCGAGCCATTAGCGTAAACATCGTTAGCCGGGGTATCGACGGCTACAGTGCCAACCGACTCACCGGCTTTGATGGTAATGACTGCGCCATTGCTCAGTGTGACGTTTACCGGCGTCTGCGCAGGATTAGTCAAAGTAGCGGTATAAGTGATCTGACCGCCTTCGGTGATCGAATTATTTGCGGTCAGGGTAACGGTGGTGGTGTCGATCGAATCAGCAATCGTAGTAACTGCAGGTGCAGTGTTCGGCACCAGGTTTTCGAAGTTACCGCCGGTGGCATTGGTAATTGTGGTGCTAACGGTAGAACCGTTGTTGTAAACGTCGTTGGCCGGGGTTTCGAAAACAACAGTGCCATCGGATTTGCCCGCTTCAATAACGATGGTCTGCCCGTTGCTCAGGGTGACAGTCACTGGCGTTTGCGCTGGGTTAGTCAGCGTGGCGGTGTAAGTGATTTGACCGCCTTCGGTGACCGAGTTGTTTGCGGTCAGCGTGACGGTAGTGGTGTCGATCGAATCAGCAATCGTAGTAACTGCAGGTGCAGTGTTCGGCACCAGGTTTTCGAAGTTACCGCCGGTAGCCGAGGTAATCGTGGTGCTGACGGTGGAACCATTGTTGTAAACATCGTTAGCCGGGGTATCGACGGCTACAGTACCAACCGACTCACCCGCCTTGATAGTAATCACCGAGCCATTGCTCAAGGTGACCGCTACGGGTGTTTGCGCTGGATTAGTCAGCGTGGCGGTGTAAGTGATTTGACCGCCTTCGGTGACCGAGTTGTTTGCGGTCAGAGTAACGGTGGTGGTGTCGATCGAGTCAGCAATCGTAGTGACTGCAGGCGCAGTGTTCGGCACCAAATTTTCGAAGTTACCGCCGGTAGCAGACGTAATCGTGGTGCTGACAGTCGAGCCATTGGCGTAAACGTCGTTAGCTGGAGTATCCACGGCCACGGTGCCGACCGACTCCCCAGCCTTGATGGTGATCACTGCGCCATTGCTCAGTGTGACGTTTACCGGCGTCTGCGCAGGATTGGTCAAAGTAGCGGTGTAGGTAATCTGACCACCTTCGGTGACCGAATTGTTTGCGGTCAGTGTGACGGTGGTGGTGTCGATCGAATCGGCAATGGTGGTTACAGCCGGTGCAGTGTTCGGCACCAGGTTTTCGAAGTTACCGCCGGTAGCGCTCGTAATTGTGGTGCTAACGGTGGAACCGTTGTTGTAGACGTCGTTGGCCGGAGTATCGACGGCCACGGTGCCAACCGACTCACCGGCCTTGATGGTAATCACCGAGCCGTTGCTCAAGGTGACAGTCACTGGCGTCTGCGCTGGGTTAGTCAGCGTGGCGGTGTAAGTAATCTGACCGCCTTCGGTCACAGTCTGGCCAGCCGTCAACGTAACGGTGGTGGTATCGATCGAATCGGCAATGGTGGTTACAGCAGGCGCTGGATTCGGCACCAGATTCTCAAAGTTGCCGCCAGTCACATCGGTAATCGTCGTGCTGACCGTCGAGCCATTGGCGTAAACATCGTTGGCCGGGGTATCCACGACCACAGTACCCACCGACTCCCCAGCCTTGATGGTAATCACCGAGCCGTTGCTCAAGGTGACAGTCACTGGCGTCTGCGCTGGGTTAGTCAGCGTGGCGGTATAAGTAATCTGACCGCCTTCGGTCACAGTCTGGCCAGCCGTCAGCGTAACAGTAGTGGTATCGATCGAATCAGCAATGGTGGTAACAGCAGGCGCTGGATTCGGCACCAGGTTTTCAAAGTTACCGCCAGCCACACCGGTAATCGTAGTACTGACAGTCGAGCCATTGGCGTAAACGTCGTTAGCTGGAGTATCCACGGCCACGGTACCAACCGACTCACCGGCCTTGATGGTAATCACCGAGCCGTTGCTCAGTGTCACGTTTACCGGCGTCTGCGCAGGATTGGTCAAAGTAGCGGTGTAGGTAATCTGACCGCCTTCGGTAACCGAGTTGTTTGCGGTCAGAGTAACGGTGGTGGTGTCGATCGAGTCAGCAATTGTAGTGACTGCAGGTGCAGTGTTCGGCACTAAGTTTTCGAAGTTACCGCCGGTTGCCGACGTAATCGTAGTGCTGACCGTCGAGCCATTAGCGTAAACGTCGTTAGCCGGGGTATCGACGGCTACAGTGCCAACCGACTCACCGGCCTTGATGGTGATCACCGAGCCATTGCTCAAGGTGACAGTCACTGGCGTCTGCGCTGGATTAGTCAGCGTAGCGGTGTAAGTAATCTGACCGCCTTCGGTCACGGTCTGGCCAGCCGTCAACGTAACAGTAGTGGTATCGATCGAATCAGCAATGGTGGTAATAGCAGGCGCTGGATTCGGCACCAGGTTTTCAAAGTTACCGCCAGCCACACCGGTAATCGTAGTACTGACAGTCGAGCCATTGGCGTAAACGTCGTTAGCTGGAGTATCCACAGCCACGGTGCCAACCGACTCACCCGCCTTGATAGTGATCACCGAGCCATTGCTCAGTGTGACGTTTACTGGCGTCTGTGCTGGATTGGTCAAAGTAGCGGTGTAGGTAATCTGACCGCCTTCGGTGACCGAATTGTTTGCGGTCAGAGTAACGGTGGTGGTGTCGATCGAGTCGGCAATCGTAGTGACTGCAGGTGCAGTGTTTGGCACCAGGTTTTCGAAGTTGCCGCCGGTTGCCGACGCAATCGTGGTGCTGACCGTCGAGCCATTGGCGTAAACGTCGTTAGCTGGAGTAGCCACGGCCACGGTGCCAACCGACTCACCGGCCTTGATGGTAATCACCGAGCCATTGCTCAGCGTCACAGTCACTGGCGTTTGCGCTGGATTAGTCAGCGTAGCGGTATAAGTAATCTGACCGCCTTCAGTAGCGGTCTGGCCAGCCGTCAACGTAACAGTAGTGGTATCGATCGAATCAGCAATGGTGGTTACAGCAGGCGCTGGATTCGGCACCAGGTTTTCAAAGTTACCGCCAGCCACATCGGTAATCGTAGTACTGACAGTCGAGCCATTAGCGTAAACATCGTTGGCCGGGGTATCCACGGCCACGGTGCCAACCGACTCACCGGCCTTGATGGTAATCACCGAGCCGTTGCTCAAGGTCACAGTCACTGGCGTCTGCGCAGGATTAGTCAGCGTAGCGGTGTAAGTAATCTGCCCGCCTTCGGTCACAGTCTGGCCAGCGGTCAGCGTAACGGTGGTGGTGTCGATCGTATCGGTCACCTGGGTGACGGCCGGGGTAGTGTCGGTGGTCAGCGCAAGATTGTTGCCACCGGTTGTACCGGTCACGGTGACGCTGATCTGGCTGGCATCAATGTACGGGCTGTCATTCGCTGCCAGCGGCACGTTGACGGTGCCGGTGGTTTGGCCGGCGGTGATGGTGATCACCGCGCCGTTGGACAGGGTGATGTTGAGGTCGCTTGTCGACGCCTGTGTCACGGTGGCGGTGTAGGTCAGTACGCCGCCTGCTTCGGTGATGGTCGGGGTCGCGCTCAGGCTCAGGGTCGAGGCCTGCAAGGCTTGGTTGCCCGTGCCGGTGGTGGCCTGGGCGCCGGTGAGCTGAGTCTGCGTCGTGTTGGCCTGGCCGATTGGGGCGGTCGGGAAGCCGATAGTCGGGTCGACGCTGCCGGCGGTTGCGTCCAGCACGACGAAGCTGTGGCCACCGCCGGCTGCGCCATTACCGGCAGCGGCTGGGCCTGCGGCCGTGGCTTCCAGGTCGGTGGTCGGGTCGGCACCGGCGGCGATGGCTTGCTGCAGTTCGGCAACCGACGGCGCGGCCTGCTCGGTGGCAGCCGCCAGGTCGAGGCTGGAATCAGGCGTGTCGGCGCTCCACTGGGTATCTCGGCCCAGGTCCAGCGTGCGGCCGTCTGCCAGTTCCAGGGTCACTGAGCCGGACAGGCCGGTATCGACTTGGTCGCCCGCGAACAGGCGGTCGCCTTCAATGAGGACGCGCCGCGCGCCTTCCGGAGAAATAACGAAAACTTGACCAACAATGCTTTTGACGATGGCAACAACACTGCTCATTAAGATTTCTCCGGCGATGCATTTTGATGATTTCCGTATGGCTGCTCACACTTAGAGCGCCAAGCCGGAGGGGCGTAGTCTAATAAGATACTGACGTCAAATAATTGGCTAGAACTTTTAGTTATCTAGTTTATGCCAAACTATTGACCTTACGGGCGCCATCCTAAACAATCGCCCCCGTAATGTCACATTGATATTTACGCGGCGAACCGTCCTACATGTGCGAAGCAGTTCATCTTTTGAACTTTCCGACGTACGGTCATTACGCTACCGATATTCCGATGCAGTGACGTGAATTACTGTGATTTGAAACAAGAAGTCCTGGGGATTTTTCAGATGCGTTTGCACCTGCTTATGGCAATACCGTTCGTTCTCGCCGCCGGTTTCGTACACGCCCAAACATTGCCCCAGGCGATGCAGCAGGCGCTGGATGTGCATCCGGAAATTCAGGCCGGTGTGAACAGCCGCATCGCCGCCGATTACCAACTGCGTGCGGCGCAAGGCGGCTACCTGCCGCGTGTGGACTTGAACGCCGGTTATGGCCGCGAAGGCACCGACAACTCCACCACCCGCGCTGCCAACGTTGCAAACGGTGCAAACCGCGACCAATGGGATACGCTCAACCGCGGCGAATCCAGCCTGCGCCTGCAACAAATGATTTTTGACGGCTTTGCCACCTCAAGCGAAGTCGGGCGCCAACAAGCCAACGTCAACTCGCGTGCTTACTCCTTGCTCGGCACGTCCGAGCGCACCGCGTTGACCGTCGCTCAGGTCTACCTGGATGTGTTGGCGCGTCGCGAGTTCGTACGCCTGGCTGAAGAAAACCTGCGCAACCACGAACGCATTTACGATCAAATCAAGTTGCGCACCCAGCGCGGTGTCGGCAACGGTGCCGACCAGGACCAGGCCGAAGCGCGTCTGGCCCAGGCTCGCAACAACCTGATCACCGAGCAGACCAACCTGGCCGACTCCCAGGTCAACTACCTCAGCGCCGTCGGGCAGATGCCCGACGAGCTCGAGCGCCCGGCACCGTTCATGGCCATGCTGCCGGCGGACTTCAACGAAGCGCGTCGTCAGATGCTCGATAACAGCCCGGTATTGCGCTCGGCGGAGTCGGATATTTCCGCCGCCGAAAGCCAGTACGAAGCCGCCAAGTCGACGTTCTACCCGCGCTTTGACGCAGAGCTAGGCACCAATGCCGACAACAACGTCTCCGGCGATGCCAGCCACAGCAACGGTTGGGAAGCCATGGTGCGCATGCGCTTCAACCTGTTTGCCGGTGGCAGCAACAAGGCTGACCTGCAATCGAAGTCGTACCAGGCCAGCCAGGCCCTGGACATTCGCAACAATGCCTTGCGCCAACTCAATGAAGAACTGGGCCTGGCCTGGAACGCGTTGAACAACGCCAACGCTCAGTTGCCGGTGGCCCAGCAATACGTGGACCACAGCACCCGGGTGCGCACCTCTTACCAGCAACAGTTCGGCCTGGGCCAACGTACCTTGCTGGATTTGCTCGACAGCGAGAACGAATTGTTCACCGCTTCTCGTCGCCTGGAAGAGATCAAGAACATTCAGTTATTTACTCAATATCGAATCAAGGCGACCATGGGCGAATTGCTCAAAAGCCAAGGCGTAGTCGCACCCATGGCCTCCGTGGTGCAGAACGACGTGAAGCCTAAAGTCCAACTGCCCGGGATGAATTGAGTCACCCCTATAGATAGCCCCATCTGCTAGTCGAGAGTGCACCGCGTGGAATCCGAAGTCAGTCGAGTTCATCTCAGTCATGATCCACGCACGCTGCATGACGACCCGTTACTGGACGGCTTGTTGGCGCTCTGCGCACTGCATCAAAAGCCTGCCAGCGCGGCCATGCTCACCACCGGCCTGCCGCTGCCGGCGCAACGCCTGAGTGCCGACTTGCTGTCACGCGCCGCCGCACGGGCCGGGCTGCAAGGCCGCGTGCTGCAACGCAAGCTGGAACAGATTCCGGTGATTGCACTGCCGGCGCTGCTGCTGCTCAAAGACGGCCGCAGCACCGTGCTGGTGGGGTGGCAGGGCGAGGACCACGCGCGCATCCTGCTGAGTGAAAGCGACGGCGGTGAAGTGCTGATCAAGCGTGAGCTGTTGGCCGACGACTACATCGGCAAGGTCTTCTTCGCCCAGCCGCAGCACAAATTCGACGTTAACCACGGCACCCTGATTCCTCGGGCGCGTTCGTGGTTTCGTGACACGCTCAAGCGCTCGCGCTGGCTTTACACCGACGCCATCGCCGCGAGTTTTTTGATCAACATCATCGCCATGGCCGCGCCGCTGTTTGTGATGAACGTGTATGACCGCGTGGTGCCGAACCAGGCCACTGCCACCTTGTGGGTGCTGGCTGTGGGCATCTGTGGCGCGTACCTGTTCGACCTGATCCTCAAAAGCCTGCGCAGTTTGTGCCTGGACCTGGCCGGTAAAAAAACCGACCTGATCATTTCGGCCACGCTGTTCGAGCGCATTGTCGGCATGTCGATGAAGTACCGCCCGGCGCGGGTCGGCAGCTTCGCGCAGAACATCCATGAATTTCAGAGCCTGCGCGATTTCCTCGCGTCGCTGACCCTCACCAGCCTGATCGACCTGCCGTTTACCCTGCTGATTTTTCTGGTCATCGCCATGCTCGGCGGGCACTTGGTGTGGATTCCGGTACTCGCCTTCCCAATCGCCTTGGGCATTGGTTATGCGTTGCAAAAACCGCTGGTGGCGACCATGGAACGGACCATGTCGCTGGCGGCCGAGCGTCAGTCGAGCCTGATCGAAACCCTCGCTGGTTTGGACGCGGTCAAGGTCAATAACGCCGAAAGCGAGCGCCAGTACGGCTGGGAACAGACCATCGGCACCCTCAGCCGGCTTGAGCTGCGGGTTAAGTTGCTGTCGGGCCTGTCGATGAACATGACCCTGCTGATCCAGCAATTGGCTGGCGTGGTCATGATTGTCTTCGGCGTATACCAGATCATCGACGGCAACCTCAGCATGGGCGGCCTGATTGCCTGCTACATGCTCAGTGGCCGCGCCCTGAGCCCGTTGGCCTCGCTGTCAGGCCTGCTCACGCGTTACCAGCAAGCCAAGGTCACCATGGCCTCGGTGGACCAGATGATGGAGCTGCCGCAAGAGCGCAATTTTGAAGAGCGCCCGATGAGCCGTCGCACCTTGCAAGGTGCTATCGAGTGCCGGGGCCTGAACTTCACCTACCCGAACCAACAAAACGCCGCGCTGAAAAACCTCAACCTGGTGATCAAGCCGGGCGAAAAAATCGGCATCATTGGCCGCAGCGGCTCGGGTAAAAGCTCCCTCGCCAAACTCATCGTCGGCCTGTATCAGCCGGACTCCGGCGCCTTGCTGGTGGACGGCGTGGACGTGCGCCAAATCGACGTCAGCGAACTGCGCCACAACATCGGTTATGTCGCCCAAGACATCCAATTGCTCGCAGGCACGCTGCGCGACAACCTGGTGTCCGGCGCACGCTATGTCGAGGACGAAATGGTCCTGCAAGCCGCAGAACTGGCTGGCGTACACGAATTCGCGCGCCTGCACCCGCAAGGCTATGAGCTGCAAGTCGGCGAGCGTGGGCAGAACCTGTCCGGCGGCCAGCGTCAAAACGTCGCTCTGGCGCGTGCACTGTTGCTTAACCCGCCCATCCTGCTGCTGGACGAACCCACCAGCGCCATGGACAACACCGGTGAAGAACGCTTGAAACAACGCCTGCAATCGGTGGTGCAAAACAAGACGGTGGTGCTGGTCACACACCGCGCCTCGCTGCTCTCGCTGGTCGACCGCCTGCTGGTGGTCGACCGTGGGCAGATCATCGCCGACGGCCCGAAAGCCGTGGTTATGGAAGCGTTGAAAAAGGGGCAGATCAGTGTTGCTTAACTCCATCAAGGGCGCGGTCGGGCGCTACTTCAAAGGCTCCGACTCGCTGCAGGGCCAGCCCTTGCCCGAGGTCAACAAAGCGCTGATCGAAGATGCGCCGCGCGTTATTCGGCTGACCATCTGGGCGATTATCGCGTTCTTTTTGTTCCTGGTGACGTGGGCCGGTTTTTCCAGCATCGACGAAGTCACCCGTGGCGATGGCAAGGCGATTCCGTCCTCCAAGCTGCAGAAAATCCAGAACCTGGAAGGCGGTATCGTCTCTGAGCTGTACGTCAAGGAAGGCCAGATCGTAGAAGCCGGCGCGCCGTTGATTCGCCTCGACGACACGCGTTTTGTTTCCAACGCCGGCGAGACCGAAGCCTTGCGCTTGTCCATGCAACTGCGCGTTGAGCGCTTGAGCGCGCAGGTGGATGATCGCCCGCTGAACATCCCCGCCGATGTGCTCAAAGCCGCGCCGAGCCAGGCCGCCAGCGAGCGCTCGTTGTACGAAAGCCGCCGCCAGCAATTGAAAGACGAAGTCGGCGGCTTGCAGGAGCAACTGGTGCAGCGCCAACAGGAACTGCGCGAGTTCACCTCCAAACAAAGCCAATACCGCAGCCAGTTGTCGTTGCAGCGCCAAGAGATCGACATGTCCGAGCCGTTGGTGGCGCAGGGTGCGGTGTCGCCGGTGGAAGTGTTGCGCCTCAAGCGCGCCGAGATGGAAACCCGCGGGCAGTTGGACGCCACCACGTTGGCGATTCCCCGCGCCGAATCGGCGATCAAGGAAGTGCAGCGCAAGATTGACGAAACCCGTGGCAAGTTCCGCAGCGAGGCGCTGACCCAGCTCAACGAAGCCCGCACTGAACTGAACAAGGCCGAGTCCACCGGCCGCGCGCTGGAAGACCGCGTCAGCCGCACGCTGGTGACTTCACCGGTGCGCGGGATCATCAAGCAGTTGCTGGTCAACACCGTCGGCGGCGTGATCCAGCCGGGCAGCGACATGGTTGAAATCGTGCCGCTCAACGACACCTTGCTGGTGGAAGCGAAGATCCGCCCGCAAGACATCGCCTTTCTGCACCCTGGGCAAGAAGCGATCGTCAAATTCACCGCCTATGACTACACCATCTATGGCGGCCTGAAGGCCAAGCTGGAACGCATCGGTGCCGACACCATTACCGATGAAGACAAAAAAACCACCTACTACATGATTACCTTGCGCACCGATCGCAGCCACTTGGGCACTGATGAGAAGCCGTTGTTGATCATCCCCGGCATGGTCGCGTCGGTGGACATCATCACCGGCAAGAAAAGCATCCTCAGCTACCTGCTCAAGCCGATCATCAAAGCGCGGGCCGAGGCGTTGCACGAGCGGTGATCTGTAGTGCCTGCAAGGCTCTGATCGGGAGCAAGCCCCCTCCCACACTCAATTGCATGCTTGTGTAGAGCGAGCCCACATTTTGAATGTGTTCACACAGCAAAATGTGGGAGGGGGCTTGCTCCCGATGAGGCCATCAGCCCACCACAAATCCCATCCCTAATGCATATCGATATGCACTAACGGTATTTAATCGCGCGTTCTTATATCTATAAAGTCACTCCCCTGTCCGACCGGGAGTGACCTCATGTCCGCCACCTCTACTGTTCCAAC
Organism: Pseudomonas kitaguniensis; assembly: GCF_049199985.1. Classification (NCBI taxonomy): domain Bacteria; kingdom Pseudomonadati; phylum Pseudomonadota; class Gammaproteobacteria; order Pseudomonadales; family Pseudomonadaceae; genus Pseudomonas; species Pseudomonas kitaguniensis. The sequence goes on along the minus strand of NZ_JBLZPT010000009.1, from coordinate 190,620 downwards.
AGCGACCCCCACCGCCCAAACATTCGAAATTCGTCCATTCCCCGGCAGCGTCGGCGCAGAGATTATCGGCTTGGATCTGACCCGCCCGGTCAACGATCAGGATTTTGCGCGCATTCACCGCGCGCACCTCGACCACCACGTCGTAGTGTTCCGTGACCAGCGCATCACCCCCGAACAACAGATCGCCTTCAGCCGCCGCTTCGGTGTGCTGCAAATTCACGTGCTCAAACAGTTCCTGTTGGCCAACCACCCGGAAATCCTGATCGTCTCCAACATCATCGAAAATGGCCAATCCATCGGCTTGGGTGACGCGGGCAAATTCTGGCACTCAGACCTGTCCTATAAAGAGCTGCCAAGCCTGGGCTCGATGCTGCACGCGCAGGAATTGCCCGCCGAGGGCGGCGATACCTTGTTTGCCGACATGCACAAAGCCTGGGACCAACTGCCCGAGCACCTGCGCAAGGCCGTAGAAGGGCGCAGCGCCGCGCATTCCTACACGGCGCGCTACAGCGAAACCAAATTCGAAGGCAACTGGCGCCCGACGCTGACGCCCGAGCAGCTCGCCCAAGTCGCCGAGGTGGTGCACCCCATCGTGCGCACCCACCCGGAAAACGGCCGCAAGGCGCTGTTCGTCAGTGAAGGTTTCACCACCCGCATCGTTGGCCTGCCGGACGACGAAAGCCGCGACCTGCTGGCCCAGCTCTACGCCCACAGCGTGCTGCCGCAGAACATCTACCGCCACACGTGGCAGCCCCACGACTTGGTGTTCTGGGACAACCGCTCGCTGATCCACCTGGCCGCCGGTTGCCCGAGCCACCTGCGCCGCAAGCTGTTTCGCACCACCATCCAGGGCGACGCGCCTTTCTGATTCGGAGCACGAGCATGTCCAAACACATTCCATTTGCACGCTTGGCTGCGACCATCGGCCTGGGTGTCAGCCTGTTGGCCGGCAGCCTGGTCGCACCGGCCGCCGCGCAGGCCGAAGGCGAGATTCGCATCGCCGAGCAGTTCGGCATCGTTTACCTGCTGCTCAATGTGGTGCGTGACCAGCACCTGATCGAGAAATACGGCAAGCAGGAAGGCCTCGACATCAAGGTCGACTGGACCCAGCTTTCCGGTGGCGCAGCGGTCAACGACGCGCTGCTGTCCGGTTCCATCGACATCGCCGGTGCCGGCGTCGGCCCGCTGCTGACCATCTGGGATCGCACTCACGGTCGGCAGAACGTCAAGGCCGTGGCGTCTTTGGGCAACTTCCCGTACTACCTGGTGAGCAACAACCCGAACGTCAAGACCATCGCCGACTTCACCGAGAAAGACCGTATCGCGGTGCCGGCGGTGGGCGTGTCAGTGCAGTCGCGCTTCTTGCAATACGCCGCTGCCAAGCAGTGGGGTGACAAGGCATTCAATCGCCTCGATAAGTACACCGTGGCCGTCCCACACCCTGACGCCACTGCGGCGTTGATCGCTGGCGGTACCGAACTGAGCGGGCACTTTTCCAACCCGCCGTTTCAGGAGCAGGCGCTGACCAACCCTAACGTGCACGTGGTGCTTAACTCGTACGACATTCTCGGCCCGAACTCACCGACGGTGCTGTTTGCCACCGAGAAGTTTCGCAACGACAACCCGAAAACCTACAAGGCCTTTGTCGAAGCATTGACCGAAGCCGCGCAGTTCGCGCAGAACGACAAAGGCGCGGCCGCCGACACCTACCTCCGTGTGACCAAGGCCAAGATCGACCGAGCCGCGCTGCTGAAAATCATCGAAAACCCCGAGTTCGAATTCAGCGTGACGCCGAAAAACACCTACCCGCTGGCGGAATTTCTGTACCGCGTCGGCGCGATCAAAAACAAGCCTGAATCGTGGAAGGACTACTTCTTCCAGGACGCCAAGCCCCTGCAAGGAAGTTGAGATGAACGCGCCCTTGCAAGGCCACACGGCCAGCAACCTGCACACCACCGAGCCGTTGCTGGCGGTGGACCACGTCAGCCTGGAATACCGCACGCCGGAGCGTGTGGTGCGCGCCACGCACCAGGTGAGTTTCGAGATCGACCCGGCCGACCGCTACGTGCTGCTTGGCCCTTCGGGTTGTGGCAAATCCACCTTGCTCAAGTCCATCGCCGGGTTTATCAAACCCTGCGAAGGCGAGATCCGTTTGCTCGGGCAAAAGGTTGAGCAACCCGGCCCGGACCGCATTGTGGTGTTCCAGGAATTCGACCAACTGCCGCCGTGGAAAACCGTCAAGCAAAACGTGATGTTCCCGCTGCTCGCATCCAAAACATTGAAGCGCGCCGAAGCAGAAGAGCGCGCGCTGCACTACCTGGATAAAGTCGGCCTCAGCGCCTTTGCCGACGCTTACCCGCACACCCTTTCCGGCGGCATGAAAGCGCGGGTGGCGATTGCGCGCGCCTTGGCCATGCAGCCAAAAATTTTGCTGATGGACGAACCCTTCGCCGCCCTCGACGCCCTGACCCGACGCAAGATGCAGGAAGAACTGCTGCTGCTCTGGGAGGAGGTGCGCTTCACGCTGTTGTTCGTCACTCACTCCATCGAAGAGGCGTTGGTGGTGGGCAATCGCATCCTGTTGCTGTCACCGCATCCGGGGCGGGTGCGCGCCGAAATTCACAGCCATCAATACGACCTGCACAGCCTCGGCGGTGTGGAATTCCAGGCGTCGGCGCGACGTATTCATCGCCTGCTGTTCGATGAAGCGCCCGAGGCCGAACGTGAGTTGGGTTTCGCCGACATCCGCATCGCTTACTGAAGGGGCCGCCCATGCGCCAGGAATTTGAAATTGACCTGCAACCACTGCTCAGCGTGCCTGTGGAACGCGAGCTACCGCTGCGTCAACGCCTATGGCAACAAGGCTGGCTGCGCAAGGGCCTGATCCTGATCGTGCTGGCGATCCTCTGGGAAGCGGTGGCGCGTTACCAGAATAACGACTTGCTGCTGCCGAGCTTTTTGCAAACCTCAGCGGCGCTCTACGACGGCCTGCTCAGTGGCGAATTGCTGAGTAAAGTCAGCATCTCGCTGGTGGTGCTGATCAAAGGCTACCTGATCGGCATCGTGCTGGCGTTCGCCCTGACCACGCTGGCGGTGTCCACGCAGTTGGGCCGCGACTTGCTCAGTACATTGACCTCCATGTTCAACCCGCTGCCGGCCATTGCGCTGCTGCCGCTGGCGCTGTTGTGGTTTGGCCTTGGGCAGAACAGCCTGATATTTGTGTTGGTGCATTCGGTGTTGTGGGCCTTGGCGCTGAACACGTACTCGGGGTTTCTCGGCGTGTCCGAAACCCTGCGCATGGCCGGTCGCAACTACGGCCTCAAGGGCATGCGCTTTGTGCTGTTCATTCTGATCCCGGCCGCGCTGCCGTCGATCCTGGCCGGCCTCAAAATCGGCTGGGCATTCGCCTGGCGCACGTTGATCGCGGCCGAGCTGGTGTTCGGCGCCACCAGCGGCAAGGGCGGGTTGGGCTGGTACATCTTCCAGAACCGCAACGAGCTGTACACCGACAAGGTGTTTGCAGGTCTGGCGGTGGTGATTCTGATTGGCTTGCTGGTCGAGAACCTGGTGTTCGACACCTTCGAACGGCTTACGGTGAAACGCTGGGGCATGCAGCGCTAAACACGATTGCTGCTACGATTGCGCCCAGTTCACTCCCGACTGATCACGAGTGCTTGGCATGCAACTACCGGACATGAACCTGCTGGTCGCCCTCGACGCCTTGCTCGACGAGGGCAGCGTGGTCGGCGCGGCGCGGCGCATGAACCTCAGCCCGGCCGCCATGAGCCGCACCCTCACGCGTATTCGCGAGGCGGTGGGTGACCCGATCCTGGTGCGCGCCGGTCGCGGTTTGGTGCCGACGCCCAAGGCCCTGCAGTTGCAGGGCCAGGTGCGCAACGTCGTGGAGCAGGCGGCGTTGCTGTTTCGCTCGGCCGACCAAGTGGACTTGAGCACGCTGCGCCGCCGTTTCAGTGTGCGCGCCAACGACTTTTTTATCGGCGTGTATGGTGGTCGTCTGTTCGACACCATGGAGCGCATGGCGCCGTTGTGCGAGCTGTGTTTCGTGCCCGAAGGTGACACCGACGATGAAGCATTGCGCGAAGGGCGGCTCGACCTGCGCGTAAGCAACACCATGCCCGTCAGCCCCGAAGTCAAGGTGCAGAACCTGTTCTCCACCACCTTCGTCGGCCTTGCGCGGGAAGATCACCCGTTGTTTGACCAAGAGATTACCGCCGCGCGGTTTGCCAGCTACTCGCACATCAGCATCTCGCGGCGCGGCATCGCGCGCGGGCCGATCGACACCGCATTGAATGCCCAAGGCCTGGAGCGCCGCGTGGCAATGATCGCCCCGGGTTTCCACGGCGCGATGTTCATGCTGCCCGACTCCGACCTGATCCTGCCGGTGCCCAAAGAGGCGCTCTACAGCGCCAAGCGCCTGAAGTTGCCCCTGCGCGCATTCCCGTTGCCGATCTCCTTGCCCACGCTGGTCCTGGCGCAATCCTGGCACCCGCGCTTCGACAAAGACCCCGCCCACAAATGGCTGCGCGAAACCCTGCGCGAGAGTTGCCACGCCACCTGGCTACAAGCCCAACCCACCTGAACCTGATCGTTCCCACCGTGTTGCGGGCTGTATGGATTGCGTCTCGCGCACTTATAAGCTTCGGATAAGTAACTTTTTGTCATGCATGTGCCTGATTAAACTGCTCGGGTATTTCTAATCCCGAGTTACGCGTTGATGACATCGCTCGCTGCCCCCGCCCTGCAGGCCGCAGCCACACCCACTGCCCTCAGCCCGCCTGTGTTTGGCCCGCGCATCATCACAGGCTTGGTCGGCGTGTTGCTGGCCGTGCTGGTGTCCGGCCTCAACGAGATGGTCACCAAGGTCGCCCTCGCTGATATTCGCGGCGCGCTGTTCATCGGTTTTGACGAAGGCACCTGGCTGGTCGCCGCCTACACCGCCACCTCCGTCGCGGCCATGGCCTTTGCGCCTTGGTGTGCGGTGACGTTTTCACTGCGCCGCTTCACCCTGTGCGCCATTGGGTTGTTTACCGTGCTGGGCATCCTGTGCCCGTTTGCGCCTAACTACCCAAGCCTGCTGCTGTTGCGCACCGTGCAGGGCCTGGCCGGTGGTGCGTTGCCGCCGATGCTGATGACCGTAGCGCTGCGCTTCCTGCCGGCCAACGTCAAACTGTACGGCCTGGCCGGCTATGCGCTCACCGCAACGTTCGGCCCCAGCCTGGGCACGCCGTTGGCCGCGCTGTGGACCGAATACGTCGGCTGGCAATGGGCGTTCTGGCAAATCGTCGCGCCATGCTTGCTGGCGATGGCGGCGGTGGCCTACGGCTTGCCGCAAGACCCGCTGCGCCTGGAGCGCTTCAAGCAGTTCAATTGGCGTGGCCTGCTGCTGGGGTTCCCGGCGATCTGCATGCTGGTGATCGGCCTGTTGCAAGGCAACCGACTGGACTGGTTCGAGTCCGGCCTGATCACCTTTCTGCTGAGCGGCGGTGCACTGTTGCTGGTGCTGTTCCTGGTCAACGAGTGGTCGCAGCCGATCCCGTTTTTCAAGTTACAGATGCTCGGCCTGCGCAACCTGGCGTTCGCCTTGATCGTGCTGGCAGGCGTGCTGATGGTGCTGACCTCGGTGATCATCATTCCGTCGAGTTTTCTCGCGCAGGTGCAAGGTTATCGACCGTTGCAAACCGCGCCGGTGATGCTGCTGATGGCACTGCCGCAGTTGATTGCGCTGCCGTTGGTGGCAGCGTTGTGCAACCTGCGCTGGGTCGATTGCCGTTGGGTGCTGGGGCTCGGTTTGAGCATGCTGGTGCTGTGTTGCGTGGGCAGCGCGCACCTGACATCAGCGTGGGTTCGCGACGATTTCTATGGCCTTTACCTGTTGCAAATTTTCGGTCAACCGATGGCTGTGCTGCCGCTGCTGATGCTCTCCACCGGCAGCATTCAGCCCATGGACGGCCCGTTTGCCTCGGCCTGGTTCAACACCGTCAAAGGCCTCGCCGCCGTGGTTGCCACGGCGCTGCTGGAGGTGCTGACCACGCAGCGTTTGCACTTCCACTCAAGCATGTTGGTGGACCGTTTGGGCAACTCGCCGCTGGCCGACGGCGATGCGCCGGGCCTGGCGCAGCGGCTGCACGAGCAGGCGGTGGTGCTGACGTCTGCAGACCTTTATTACGTCATGGCCGCTGTCGCGGTGGCGTTGATCCTGCTGATTTTCTGGATGCCCACGCGGATCTTTCCGCCCCGCGCACCGACTTGATTGCTCACTGAGCCAAAAGGATTTTTGATGAAACGCAAAGACAAAATTGCCCTTTCCGCTATCGCCGTGTTCGCCTTGGCTGTGTTGGCGTATCGGGTTGCGCCGAGCCTTTTGGGCAGCACGCGCCAGACCACCAACGACGCCTTCGTCGCCGCCGACTTCACCCTGGTGGCGCCGCGCGTGGCCGGCTTCATCAAGGAAGTGCTGGTGGAGGACAACCAGCGCGTCAAAGCCGGCCAACTGTTGGCGCTGATCGACGACCGCGATTTTCGCGCCGCCGCCCAAGCGGCCGACGCCGATACGCTCGTCGCCCAGGCCCAATTGAAAAACGCCACTGCAACCCTGGAGCGGCAAAGCTCGGTGATCGCCCAAGCGCAAGCCAGCGTCGCAGCAGACCGCGCCGAGGTGGCCTTCGCCGAACACGAACTGAACCGCTACAACCACCTCGCCGGTGTGGGCGCGGGCACAGTGCAGAACGCCCAACAAGCCAAAACCCGCATCGACCAGGCCACCGCGCGCCTGGCGAATGCCACCGCGGTGCTGGCGGCGGAACGCAAGCAGGTGGAAATTCTCGGCGCCCAGCGTGACGCCGCCGAAGGTGGGCTTAAACGCGCGCAGGCGGCCCTGGAAATGGCCAGCTATCAGTTGTCCTACACGCGCATCGTCGCGCCGATGGATGGCATGGTCGGCGAGCGCGCGGTGCGGGTTGGCGCCTATGTGACGCCGGGCAGCAAACTACTCGCCGTGGTGCCGTTGACCGAGGCCTTTGTGGTGGCCAATTTCCAGGAGACTCAGCTGTCGCACATGCACGCCGGCCAAGCCGTGCAAGTGCGCGTCGACAGCCTCGACGGTGAACTGCTCAACGGCCATTTGGAAAGCCTGGCGCCGGCCACCGGCGTGACCTTCGCGTCGGTCAAACCCGACAATGCCACGGGCAATTTCACCAAGGTGGTGCAGCGCATTCCGGTAAAGATTGTGCTGGAGCCCAATCAGCCGCTGACCGAACGGCTGCGCGTCGGCATGTCGGTGGAAGCCAGCGTCGACACCCAGCCAACCACGCAGCCGCGTGAGGTGGCCCAGCAATGAAGCGATTTGCCTGGCTCAGCTTGAGCCTGATCAGCCTGAGTGCGTGCACCGTCGGCCCGGATTTCCAGCGGCCACAAGGCTCGACCGTCAACCCATGGAGCGAGCCCCAAGGGCGACAGGCCGCCAGCCGCGCGGTCACCGACCCGTTGCAGGAGCGCTGGTGGGAAGTGTTCCACGACCCGCAGCTCTCAGCCCTCACACAGCGTGCGCTCAGCGATAACCTCGACCTGAAACTGGCCGGCAGCCGTTTGCAACAGAGCCGCGCCGTACGCCAGGTGACCACCGCCGAGCGCTACCCCAACCTCAATGCCAGCGGTGATTACCTGCGCCAACGCAACAGCGGCAAAGGCTTGAATGATCCGTCTGGCGAAAATGGCCGTGCGGCGTTCAACCAGTGGGACGCGGGCTTCTCGGCCGCCTGGGAGCTGGACTTCTGGGGCCGCGTCAAACGTGAAACCGAGGCCGCCGATGCCACGCTGCAAGTGGCCGAAAACGACCGGCGCGCCGTGCTGTTATCGGTACTCGCCGACACCGCTCAGGATTACATTCAGTTGCGCGGCGTGCAAAGCACCCGCGCCGTTACTGAGCAAAACCTCGAAGTCGCCCGCCACAGCCTCAAGCTCTCGCAACTGCGCCTGGCCGACGGTGTGGCGACCGACCTGGACGTGGCCGAAGCCGCCGCGCAGGTGGCCGCCATCGAAGCGCGCCTGCCGGATTTGCAGCAGCGCCAGGACCAGTTGATCAACGCCCTTAGCCTGTTGATGGGCGAGCCGCCGCAAGCGCTGCACGCGCAGTTGTCCAAAGACGCCGCCGTGCCGCAAGCCCAGCGCCAAGTCGCCATCGGCCTGCCGTCGGAACTCGCCGAACGCCGCCCCGACATCCGCCAGGCCGAGGCGCGTTTGCACGCGGCCACTGCGAATATCGGCGTGGCCAAGGGCGACTTCTACCCGCGCATCACTTTGTCTGGCAGCCTCGGCTCGCAAGCCCTGCAACTCTCGGATTTCGGCTCCTGGGGCTCGCGCGCTTTTGCCTTCGGCCCGCAGTTCAGCCTGCCGCTGTTCAATGGCGGGCGCCTGCAAGGCATGTTGAACCTGCGCGAAGCCCAGCAACAGGAAGCCGCGCTGGCGTACCAGCAAACCGTGCTGCGTGCCTGGCATGAAATCGACGACCAATTGACCCGCTACAACGCCAGCCAGTTGCGCCGCGACAGCCTCGCCGAGGCGGTACGCCAAAACCAGATCGCCCTCACCACCGCGCAACATCAGTACGTCGAAGGTGTCGCCGATTTCGTCAACGTACTCACCGTACAAAGCGCACTGCTGGCGACGCAGGAACAGTGGGTGGAAAGCTCCACCAGCGTGTCGCTGGCCATGGTTGGTTTATACAAGGCATTGGGCGGCGGCTGGCAGTCGGTTTACCCTGAAGGCTAAGCACAGCTTGCGCACTGGAATTGTCCAGGCTTAACTGCTTTCAGGTCTGCAACAGCATAAAGGTAACGTCGTCTTCGGCGGGGTAGGCGTCAAGGCTGCCTGCGGTGATAGCACCGAGCTGGCTTTCAGGCGAGAGTTCAGCCCAGAACCCGTCGGTTGCCAGTATCCATGTAGTGTCTTTGGCTATCAGCAAAGTTTGAACATGGGGTTCATGGCGCCTGCGACGGCTCATGCAGTTGAGCAATATTTTACGCGCGGGGTTGTTCGCGATAAGCGCGTGGCTTAGATCGCCTTTCCAGTTCGGCCCGCATTGAGGTGAGGTCAGCCAGCGCGGGCGCTGGTCCTTTTCCAGGTATCCCAGGCAGCAGTCACCGCAATGAATGGAAATTGCTGTTTGGTCAACCACCAGCAAGGCAAGGTAACTGGTGGAGGCGACCGGAAAGTCGGGACACACATTTGAATGCACGTCTTCGAGTAAGGTCAGCGTCAGCTTCAATGCCTCATCAAGGCAAGACACGGTTATCGGTGCAGCCTGGGAAAAGGCGCCGAGCACGTGTTGAGTCAAGGCCTTCGCCAGCTCGCCACTTCCAGGTTTGGCGGAGCCGTCAGCAATCATATAAAGACACGACCCCGTATTCTGCGCTGAGCCGCTGGCATCGCGGTTTTCTGCTGAACAGGCGCCTTGCTGGCTAAGACTCAAGCGAAGTATCAAACGCGCGCTCCGAATCCAATCAAGGCTTTCAGGCGGTCGTAAATCAAGGCTTCGCGATCAGCGTCTTGAGCGGTACTTTGAATCACACTCTGAAAATCTGTCAGCTTGAGCAACGCCGAAAGTTGGTCGCTCACGAAGCGTTGCAGCTCAGCAGGTGCTTGCTTCACTTCCTCGATCAGCTCTTCCCGTCCGTCCAGTAGGGCAATGATGTCTTCAATGTCGTTGGAGGTCAGTACGTCGCCACGACCTCGTCCCTGATAGGCCTGCAGTTTTGCGGCAAGGAACCAAGGGGCTGAAAATACCTTAATGCGTGTTCCGTTGGGCAATGTGTAAGCGATGGCATTTTCCAGCCCCCCCACAAACCAGGTATTGGAGAAACCCAGTACCTTTTCATCGGTCGGCATGAAGTCGACTTTCAAGGCGCCTAGTCGTAAACGGCAGGTAACAGTGTCCTGGCCGGTATTTTTGAAACCCTTGGATTTCAGGCTTTCCTCCAACCGATACCAGTCCGTGGTGCCAGTCAAATGAATGACCAAGTCCACGTCGTCTGTACCTCGAATCGACTCCAGTGTGTATTCGTCGGTGATGAGCAAAACCGTGGTACACCCGCCGACAAACGCCACCTTCCCACGTAACTCTTCACCCAGCGCCTCGGCAACCTCTTCCAGCATTTGCAGCATCATTGTTCGGTTGGACGTCATAAAATCCACTCCCGCAGCATCGCATCGGCCACTTTGGCTTCGCGTGGCCCGCCGATGCGAATGGCGTCAACAAGGGCTAAAAAATGATAGAGAAGCTCGTCCTTTTTCACCGCGCCGGGGACGGTTTTATACAAGGGGGTGATCTCCTGACCTTTGCTTTTGCCGTATGCGTCCGGCCAGACCGGAATGAGTTCGCCGCCGCTCATGACTTTGCCCGCCAGGATTGGCGCAGCGAATGCCGTTGGAATGCCACGCACGATCGGGCCTGGTTTAGCGGGGAAGATGTAGCGAATGCTGTACGCGACCAGGTCAAGCAGCGCCTTGCTCCTTACCAGAGGCAATCCGTTGGCATGGCTCGTATAAATCATGCCAATTTCCCTGCAACGGTTCAGGGACGAGGAGACTTCTGTTTTGCTTAAGCCCAATGCAGAAGACAGGGCTCTGACCGAGTAGTTTTGCAGGCTGCTTTTTTCGGAATCTTCATTCAGATCCTCCCAGCCTTGCCAGTCATCAAGTGACGAAAGCTGAACGGTTTCAAAATTTTGTATGTATTCAGGAATACTTTGAAACCCGAGGGACGCGTGCTCTTTTTCCACAGAGAACTCTCGCTTTTTTACGCGCTCGCCTTTGGCCTGAAGCTCCAGGCTGATCAGCTTGAACAGGATCACGATGTCTTGACTTTTCATGGGGCTCCGAATCTAAGTGTCCTCTGTCCGCGGACAGAGGACACTTTCTTGCACAGAGTTCACGTGTATGTCAACGATTCTGCAAAACACCCCATTCCCCACCAAACCATTCACTCGGGTCCAGCAGTCGGAAGTAGAACTTTTGCGGCCAATGCAGGATCAAGGCTTTGTCCGATTCCAGAAGCGAATAACAGGCTTTTGTCCTAGAGTGGCGGTGTTTGCGTCAGGTGATTCAGGTAATGGCAGGGGAATTGAGGTGCATCGGTCTGTGGTAGAGCAAAACAAAAAGCTTGGGGGGTTACCCGCATTCAGTCGCTTCTCTTGGGAAGGCGCCAGCTATATCAGCCAATTATGGTGGGTGCCGATCCTGGCAATGGCCATGGCCCTGCGTTTTTACAACCTCACGGCGTCGGCAATTTGGGGCGACGAAGGCTCTAGCCTGCTATTGAGCGAATACGCGGCGGGCGACCTGTGGTTTCACGCGGCGCATGATGTGCACCCGCCGCTGTATTTTTTCATGTTGCGTGGCTGGATTGAGCTGTTCGGCGACAGCATCTTGTCGATTCGCGGCATGAGCGCAATCCCTGGCGTGGTCGCTGTGGGCCTGGGTATCTGGCTGACGCGGCAACTTTCCACTCGGCGTGCGGCGGTGCTGGCGGGGATTCTGCTGGCGCTGCTGCCCACGGCGGTGCGCTACAGCCAGGAAGTGCGCATGTATTCACTGCTCGGCGTGTGGCTGCTGGGCGCCACGCTGGCGCTGGTGTATTGGGTGCGGCAGCCCGAACGCACGCGCTACCTGGTGGCTTATGGGCTGCTGATGACCGCAGGCTTTTACACGCATTACTTCACCGCGCTTTGCGTGCTGGTGCATTGGGCCTACCTGGCGGTATTGAGCGCATCCCGGGCGCCGGGCCAGCGTTTGATTTTGCGCCCTGCCTGGTGGCTGACCAACGTCACGATTGTGCTGCTGTACTTGCCCTGGTTGCCGAACCTGCTGGACCTGGTGCAACACGTGGAACAGTTGAAAGTAGGCGGCGATATTGGCTGGGAAGAGCCGGTCAACGTGTTTTCCCTGCCATCCATGGTCTGGCAATTCGTGCTGCAGGATGAAGGTATCGGCTTCTGGCAGCCGCTGTTCTGGCTGTTTCCGATACTGTTGGTGAGCATCGTGGGCGTCACCACCTGGCGGGATCGCGAGCGCTACCGGCCAGCCAGCTTGCTGGCGCTGTTCTTTTTGCTGCCACTGCTGCTGGTGTACGCGGTGTCGTTTCTGTCCCCGGTGTTTATCGAGCGTTACCTCACCGTGTACGCGTTCGGGTTGCCGATCCTCCTGGCCCTGGCCATCGACCGCCTGCCATCGCGCCTGTCGCTGCTGGGAGCGGCGCTGTTTGTGCTGTTCGTCGGGGTGGAACTGCTGGGCTTGAAAAACAATTTCAGCGTGGATGAGCAAGACCAATTCAACGTGCCGGTAGAGTTCGTCAACCGCAATTACCAGGAAGACGACCGCATCGTCCTCAGCGACATGATGTGGTACCTCAGCTATGTGTATTACGACCAGACCGACGCCCAACTGCAGCTCTACACCCCGCCTAAACCGGACGGTACGCCCACCCGCCCGAATGCCTACGGTTTCGGCACGCTGGTGGACCAGGACGGCGGGCGCATCTACCTCGACCGGCTGGCGGCATTGCCCGCCGATACTCACCGCGTATGGCTGATCAGCAGTGTTGAGGCGCCGGATGATTTTGCGCCGCTGCCCGAGGGCTGGCGCGAGCTGAGCCGGCAAGATGGCGGCGGTGCCAGGGCGCGTTTGTTCGTCGTGTGCAACGGGCCGCAACCGCAACCTGAGGGCTGCCGCTAAACTCAGTTGATGGGTTACTTCCCGGGAGCCGCTCATGCAATGTCGTTGCGAACCGGGCGTGAGGTGTAAAATTTTTTTTGAAAAATGGCGGTTATGTAAAAAAAAATGGTGAGTGGTAAAAAAATCTGAGCTTTAATCGCTCAAGTGATTTTTTTCTGAGGACGCTCGCTTTGGCAACGGTCGGATATGCTCGTCTATGTGAAGCGCTGGATTTAATAGTCATTGCACCTTATCGCGTAGCGATGATTAAACCCGTCACCAGAATCACCTTGATCGGCAATTGCCTGGCTGTTCCTGCTGCTGTTGCGCCCGTTCAAAATGCGCTGTTTGAGCATGTGTTGTTCGCGCTCAAGCATGAAGGCGTAAATTTAGCGGTGCTCGCGCAGGTTTTCGAACGGCTTGGCCCAGAGCCATTTCTGGCTGCGCTGGCGGACTCGCCTAATGGAGCGTTTATCCGCAAAGCCTGCTTTTTATGGGAGGGGCTTACAGGTCAGGCGCTAAATTACGCAGTTCCTGTTCGGGGGCGCGTCGTCGCTTTATTCGACCCCGAGCGCTATGTAACCGGCCCCTGCATCCGTAACAGTCGCTGGCGAGTGGATTTCAACGGTCTGGGTTCTCTGCATTACTGTGCCACTGTGGAACGAACGCCTGAAGTGAAGGCGTTGTTGGCACTTGATGTACTGGGCCGCGCTCAATCCTTCATGGCAACCCTGCCGCCCGAAATGATGGACCGTGCGATCCAGTGGGCCTATCTCCACGAAACCCGGGATTCGTTCGCCATCGAACAAGAACAACCGAGCGAAGAGAAATCCCGCCGCTTCGTCCAGTTGTTGCGTCAGGCCCACGAAGGCCGCCTGCTGACGGAGGACTATCTGGTAGAGCTGCAAAACAGCACAGTCTCCAACCCTTTCGATAAAGCCTGTGCGTTTCGCCACCAGCAAAACCACCTGCACAACGGCCTGCGCGGCGCTGCCGGGGTGAGCTATGTGCCGCCGGCGCCGGAACTCTGCCAGGAACTCATGGAGGAGCTGATGGCCTTCGCCAATCAGCCGGTGCGCGCCGTGGACCCGCTGGTAGCTGCCGCCGTCACGGCGTTCGGCTTTGTGTTCCTGCACCCCTTCATGGACGGTAACGGGCGCCTGTCGCGCTTTCTGATTCACCAGACGCTCTGCCACTACGGCGCCCTGGAAAATGGCCTGCTGTTGCCCGTGTCCGTGGCGATGAAGCACGAAGAACAAGCCTATCTGGAGGCGCTCAAAGCGTTTTCCCAGCCGACGCGGGAGTTCTGGAATGTCACGTGGTTGGACGGCGATCAAATGGCCTTCGACTTCATCGGCCACCCCTCAATCTACCGCTATTGGGACGCCACCCGCTGCGTCGAATTCACCCTGCAAATGGCCCGTCGTGCGCTGGAAGTGGAATTGCGCGAAGAGACCGAATTCCTCGACCGCTATGACCGTTTGGTCAACGCTGTGAATCAGCGTTACGACGTGCGTGGCAGTGATTTGTCGAAACTGGTGATGATGTGCCTGGATAACGAAGGCAAGGTGTCGAAGCACCGTCGCAAGCAGTTTCAGTACAGCGTGCCGGAGGAGGTGTTTGAGTTTATTGAGGTCGAAGCGGGGAAGGCGCTCAGCTAACGCAGTAGCGGTTGCACAGCCTCAACCATCCCACCTATAGTTCGCCGTCGCCGCACATCGGCGATCGGATTTGGCGATCCGCATATCTACCCAGCGCTTCAGCGCACCATGCTACCTGCCCGTATTTTGCGGCGGGTGGTTCTATGGCGGCTGTGCGCGGGAGGCCTTCGGGCCTGCCGGGTTGGGTAGATAACCGGTTCGCCAACCTGCGTACAGCTGCCACCTATTCTGTTTGGCGACAGGCGGGTGGTTAATTGAAGCCAACTCAAAGGTTATCTACCCAATGGAACAATTTTCTCGACTCAAATCTAACCCGACCAGCGTTCCCGTCCTGACCTTCAACACCTTCGCCCCCTCGCACTTGCTGCATGAAACCGCCCGCAGTCGCGTGCGTATCGGCACTGAGTTGCTCGACACACTCACCTCAACCACCGACGAACAAAACCGCCAGCACTTGGTGACGGCGGCGTTGGTCTCGCTGCGAGATGGCCTGGACATGATGGGCGAAATCCAGCGCAGCCTGGATGCGCAGGCCGAACAGCAGAGCTGAAGCCAGCGTCAAGGTAACAGGGCTGTGGGGGGGGGGGGGGGGGGGGGGGGCCCCCCCCCCCAGACCCGGGCGCGAGAACCCCCCCCCCGCGCCCCGAGTGTTTTTGGAAAATTGAGGGGTGGGGGGGGGGGGCGCAAATTATTTTTTTTAAAAAAA
>NZ_JBLZPT010000009.1:0-175517 GCF_049199985.1 Pseudomonas kitaguniensis | reverse complement strand
GTGGTGGCGAGCGGGCTTGCTCGCCACCACAGCCCTATCAGCCTGCATCGAAACCCACCACCGATCAGCGAATGTGTTTCGAAACTTGACTGACTTGGGTCGCTCCCTCATATTGATAGTTAGCAAACTAACTGTATGCGAACTGTCTTGTGCCTCAAACCCTCGAACAACTCCACATGAACCTCAGCAGCAGCATGGTGGTGGGCGCCCGTAATTGGCGCAAAATCTGCCAGACCACGCTGGTGAGCTACGGTATTTCCGAAGCCTGCGCCGTGCCGTTATTGATGATCGGCCGCTTGGGCGACGGTGTGCATCAAGTAAAAGTCGCCCAGGCCTCGGGAATTGAAAGCCCGTCGCTGGTGCGCTTGCTCGACCAACTGTGCAGCGGCGGTTACGTGTGCCGTACTGAAGACATTCACGACCGTCGCGCCAAGGCCTTGAGCCTCACCGCGCGTGGCCGAGAGCTGGTGCAAGCGGTAGAAGTGCAACTGGTGCGCCTGCGCCAGGACGTGCTGTCGGACATTGGTCGCAGCGATCTCGAAGCGGCGCTGCGCGTACTGCGGGCCTTTGAAGTGGCCGGGGTTGCAGCGTCTTGAACGGATTTTTCAGCGGCTTCCCGCCTGCCCGTGACTGGTTTTACGGCGTACGTACGTTCGCGGCGTCGATGATCGCGTTGTACATCGCCATGCTCATGCAAATGCCGCGTCCGTACTGGGCGATGGCTACGGTGTATATCGTCTCCAGCCCGTTTGTCGGCCCTACCAGCTCCAAGGCGCTGTACCGCGCCGTCGGCACTTTTATGGGCGCCGCGGCCGCGGTGATTTTTGTGCCGATGTTTGTGCAAGCGCCTTATGTGCTGGTGGTGGTGATTGCGCTGTGGACGGGCATTTTGCTGTTCCTGTCGATGCACCTGCGCACGGCGAATAACTACGCCTTGATGCTCGCCGGTTACACCTTGCCGCTGATCGCCTTGCCGGTGGTGGATAACCCGCTGGCGGTGTGGGATGTGGCCGAGGCACGCACCGAAGAAATCTTCCTCGGCATCGCGGTAGCGGCGGTGGTGGGCGCGATGTTCTGGCCGCGTCGGCTGATGCCGGTGTTCGATGGTTCGGTGGCCAAGTGGTTCGCCGATGCGCAGGTTTACAGCCAGCGCTTTTTGACGCGCAACGTGCAGCCGGAAGAGGTGAGCAACCTGCGCGGCGCCATGGTGGCGACCTTTAATACCCTGGAATTGATGATCGGCCAGTTGCCGCACGAAGGCGCGCGGCCGCAAACGGTGCGCAACACCAAAGAGCTGCGCGGGCGGATGATTCACCTGATGCCGGTGATCGATGCGCTCGACGATGCGGTGTACGCCGTCGAGCATCGTGCGCCGGAGTTTCTCGACCGCCTTGCACCGCTGTTGCAAGCGGCTGAGCAATGGCTTGCAAGCACCACCGAAAGCGCACCGCTGGAACGCTGGCGCGTGCTGCGTGACCAAGTCGACGCGCTGCAACCGGCCAGCGAAGCGCTGAACGACCGGCACACACTGCTGTTCTCCAACGCCCTGTATCGGCTGGGTGAATGGATCGACCTGTGGCAAGACTGCCGCAGCCTGCAGGCCGCGCTGCAATGCGAAAGCCAAGACACCTGGCGCGCGGTTTACCGCCACTGGCGCCTCGGGCGGCTGACGCCGTTCCTCGACCGTGGCCTGATGTTCTATTCGGCGTTTTCCACCGTCACCGCGATCATCGTCGCCTCGGTATTGTGGATTCTGCTGGGCTGGACCGATGGCGGCAGCGCGGTGATTCTGGCCGCCGTGGCGTGCAGCTTTTTTGCCTCGATGGACGACCCGGCGCCGCAGATCTACCGGTTCTTTTTCTGGACCGCCATGTCGGTGTTGTTCGCCAGCCTGTATCTGTTTTTGGTGCTGCCCAACCTGCATGATTTCCCCATGCTGGTGCTGGCGTTTGCCGTGCCGTTTATCTGCATCGGCACGCTCACCGTGCAGCCGCGTTTCTACTTGGGCATGTTGCTGACGCTGGTGAACACCTCGTCGTTCATCAGCATTCAGGGCGCCTATGACGCAGACTTCCTGAACTTCGCCAACGTCAACCTGGCCGGGCCGGTGGGCTTGCTGTTTGCGTTTGTGTGGACGCTGGTGGCGCGGCCGTTCGGCGCTGAGCTGGCGGCCAAGCGCCTGACCCGTTTTAGCTGGCGCGACATTGTCAGCCTCACCGAACCTGCGACCCTGGCCGAACACCGGCATATGGCCGCGCAAATGCTCGACCGCTTGATGCAGCACTTGCCGCGCCTGGCAATCATCGGCCAGGACACCGGCATCGCCCTGCGTGATTTGCGTGTGGCGCTGAACCTGCTTGATCTGCTCGCCTACTCGCCACGCATCCACGGCGTGCCACGCGTATTGCTCAACCAAGTGGTCGAGGGCGTTGGCGGCTACTTCAAGGCCTGCCTCAAAGCGGGTGAACGCTTGCCTGCGCCCAGCGGTCTGCTGATGACCCTCGACCGCACGCGTCGCGCGCTCAACGGCCAAGGCCTGCAAAACGAAGACGACAGCCGCCTGCATCTGTTGCACGCACTCGCGGGTTTACGCCTGTCGCTGCTGCCGGGCGTGGAATTTATTGGCGGCACCGAAATGCAAGCGCCGCTGCCTGATGGAGCGCCTTTATGATCGGTGACCTGGACATCAGCGGGGTGTTCCTGCCCACGTTGCTGGTGCTGATGGGCATTACGTATGTGCTGTTTCTGGTGGTGCACGGGCTGTTGACCCGCGTCCACTTCTATCGCCTGGTCTGGCACCGGGCATTGTTCAATGTGGGGCTCTACGCGCTGTTGTTGGGCGCGGTGGACTCACTCAGTCGATACCTCATGACATGAAAAAACCTTTTTTGACCATCGGCCGTGTCGTCCTGACATTGTTGATCGTGACGTTTGCGGTCGTCGTTGTGTGGCGCATGGTCATGTACTACATGTTTGCGCCCTGGACCCGTGACGGGCACATCCGTGCCGACATCGTGCAGATCGCCCCGGACGTGTCCGGGCTGATCCAGCAAGTCGACGTGCGCGACAACCAGCTCGTCGCCAAGGGCCAAGTGCTGTTTGCGGTTGACCAGGACCGCTTCAAGCTGGCCCTGCGCCAAGCGCAGGCCGCCGTGGCTGACCGCCAGGAAACCCTGGCCCAGGCCACTCGCGAGTACAAGCGTAACCGTGGCCTGGGCAATTTGGTGCCGAGCGAGCAACTGGAAGAAAGCCAGTCGCGCGTGGCCCGCGCTCAATCTGCGTTGGCCGAGGCGCAAGTGACGGTGGACGCCGCTCAACTCAACCTCGACCGCTCGGTGATCCGCAGCCCCGTGGACGGCTACGTCAACGACCGCGCGCCGCGCGCCCAGGAATTCGTGACGGCCGGGCGCCCGGTGCTGTCGGTGGTGGACAGCAATTCCTTCCACATCGACGGCTATTTCGAAGAAACCAAACTGGACGGGATTCACGTCGGCATGGCGGTGGATATTCGCGTGATCGGCGACAACGCTCGCCTGCGCGGCCATGTGCAGAGCATCGTCGCCGGTATCGAAGACCGCGACCGCAGCAGCGGTTCCAACCTGTTGCCCAACGTCAACCCGGCGTTCAGTTGGGTGCGCCTGGCCCAGCGGATTCCGGTGCGCATCGCCTTTGATGAGGTGCCGGCGAACTTTCGCATGATCGCCGGGCGCACGGCCACCGTGTCGATCATTGCCGACACGGCTACAGACGGAGAAAAACCATGAAACCCGCGGCGTTGCTGGCAACGGTCAGCTTGGGTGTGCTGCTGTCGGCCTGCCAAGCGGTTGGCCCGGATTATAAATTGCCGGAAAACGCCGCAATCAACCGTGACGACCTGCAAGGGCAGCTCGCGGGCGAGGGTAACAACGTGGTCTCTGCGCCGGTGCCTGCCGACTGGTGGAAGCTCTACAACGACCCGCGCCTGGATGCGCTGGTGCGCCAGGCCATGGCGTCGAACACCGACCTGCGGGTGGCCGCCGCCAACCTGCAACGCGCGCGCTTCCAGACCCAACAGGCGGAATCTGCGGGCGGTTGGAGCGTGGGTGCCAAGGCTGAAGCCCAGCGCCTGCAAGAGTCCGGCGAAGCCTATTTGCTCACGGAAAAAGTCCCGGTGGGCAACATCGGTGCCGCCAGCATCAGCACGTCCTACCAGTTCGACTTGTTCGGCACCTTGCAGCGCGGTATCGAAAGCGCCCACGCCAGTGCGGACGCGGCCCAAGCCGCCGCCGATACGGCGCGCATCACGCTGGTAGCCGATGTGGTGCGTTCCTACACCCAAGTCTGCGCGGCCAACGAAGAACTGGCGATTGCCAACGAGTCCCTCGGCCTGCAAGCGCAGAGCACCCAGTTGACCCAGCGCCTGCGTGACGCCGGGCGCGGTGACGAAACCCAGGTGACCCGTTCGCAAACCCAATACAAATCCTTGCGCGCCGACATGCCGCGCTACCAAGCGGCACGCCAGGCCGGGTTATTCCGCCTGTCGATGCTGTTGGCCACGCCGCTGGACCAACTGCCGCCAGGCACCGACAGCTGCGCAGAGCTGCCGCACATTGCCCAGTTATTGCCGGTGGGCGACGGCGCCACCTTGCTCAAGCGCCGCCCCGATGTACGCCAGGCCGAGCGCCAACTGGCCGCCGCCACCGCGCGTATCGGCGTGGCCACCGGCGCGTTGTACCCAGACATCAGTATCGGCGCCACCGTGGGCACCGTCGGCTTGCTTGACGACTTGGGCACGCCGGCGACCAATCGCTGGGGCTTTGGCCCGCTGATCAGTTGGACGGTGCCAACCAACGGCGCGCGTGCACGTATTCACGAAGCCGAAGCCGCCACCCAAGGCGCGCTGGCGCATTTTGACGGGGTGGTGCTCAACGCCATCCGCGAGACCCAGACCGGCCTGGCGCAGTACACCGCGCAGTTGCAGCGCCGGGATGCACTGGCCGATGCCGGTAACTCCGCCAAAGAAGCTGCGCAACAGACGCACCGTTTCTTCCAGGCCGGCCGCGCCTCATTCCTCGCCGACCTGCAAGCCACGCGCACCTACACCGACGTACGCGCGCAACTGGCGGCGGCGAACACTCAAGTTGCCATGAGCCAGATCAATCTGTTCCTGGCGTTGGGCGGCGGTTGGGAAAGCGCACGAGCGCAAGCGTCACCGCCCGGCAAACCCTGAGCCAATAGCGATGCTGCAAAAGGGGGTCCGCCTTGATGTTTTAGTCAGGCGGTCCGGTAGGCATTGGCTGAATAGCGCGTGGGAATTGTCTGGCGTGGCTACTGCCATGGGCCAAGAGCGTTACCCATTGGACGTCTGCGATCTGGAGGCCGTGACCTCGAATAATGCCGTTACACACCGTGAGTTTGAGGTGTTGGTGTACACCTGGACGGCGCGTTTGAAGCGTTTTGACCACCCGCTGGATGAGATCCAAACGCGGTACCCGTGAACCAACTGCCAGGCTGACCCCTCTGAAAAGCTGCGCCGTTCTCGGCCGCCAGTGCTAATCTTCCCCCGTTTTCGGCGGGCTTGAGCCAACCCTTTCGGGGTTCAAGGAAGACAGCCCACTTCTCACAGGATTTGATCAGGTCACTTCATGAATAAGCCAGCAGTCGTTCTTTTGGGTTTCGTTGTCGCCGTCGGCGTCGTCAGTGCAGGCGGCGCCTGGTACACCGGCAAGCAACTGGAGCCGGTGCTGCAAACCGCGATCCAGAACGCCAACAAGGAACTGCAAACGTCCATGGCCGGCACCGATGGCAGCTTGAACCTGGAGCTGGTGTCGCTGGACCGTGGCCTGTTCAGCAGTACCGCGCACTACCGCCTCAAAGGGCAGGGCAGTGTATTCGGCGACACCAACCCGAACCCGGAGCTGTTGTTCGTTGACCACATTGAACACGGCCCGCTGCCATTCTCGCGCCTGGTGTCGCTGAAATGGTTGCCGGTCATGGCCACCAGTCATTACGAGATGGAAAAAAACCCCACCACCGAAAAATGGTTCGCCGCCAGCAAAGACGTATCGCCGGTCAAAGGCGTGGCGAACATCGGCTATAACCGCTCGGTGAATGGCAATGTCGAATTGCTGCCCCTGGAAATCAAGGACGACAAGTCCTCGGTGAGCTTCTCCGGCGCCAACCTCGACGTCGACAGCAGCGCCGAAGGCCAGAAGGTCAAGGCCAGCGGCTACATGAACAGCCTTAAAGTCGCGTTGATCGACGCCAAAGGCGAGCCGTTCGAAGCCGAGCTGTCCGGCCTGACCGTGGCCAGCAACCTGGAAAAATCCACGTTCGGTTTCTACACCGGGCAAAACACCATTGAGCTGACCGACACCAAAGTCACCTTCGGCCCGCAGAAAACCGTGCTGACGCTCAAGGGCTTCGAGCAAAAAGACAGCAGCGAGGCCAAGGGCAACAACCTCGCAGGCCGCGTTGACTACAAGATCGACGAGATCGGTTATCAGGGCAAACCTGTTGGTTCGGCGGCCATGGCCGTGAGCATGAAGAACATCGATATTCCGGGCATGCTGGCACTGACCAAGCTGTACCAGGACAAGATGCAGCCCGTGCAAGCAGCTTCCGCTAACAACCAACCGATGCCTGAGTTGCAACTGACTGAAGCCGAGCAAACCCTGGCCGAGACCAACGTCAACCAAGTGCTGGCTGCCAAGCCGCAACTGGCGGTGGAAAACCTCTCGCTGAAAACCACCCATGGCGAAAGCAAATTCAACCTGGTTGTCGACCTGACCAAACCGGCATCGCTGGAACTGCCACCGGTTGAATTGGGCAAGCAGGCCATCGCGCTGCTGGACGCCAACCTGACCCTGTCCAAGCCAATGATCGGTGACGTGGCTGCCTTGCAAGCGCAGGCGGGTGGCGTGACTGACCCTAAAGCCATCGAGCAGCAATCGCAGATGGCCGCCGAGATGATCAGCGGCATGGCGGTCGGCACTCAGCTGGCAACGTTGGTGGGCACGGATGTGGTGTCCAAGCTGCATTACGCCAACAATGAAGTGACCTTCAACGGCCAAAAAATGACCGTTGAGCAATTCATTAGCCTGATGACGGCCAAGTTGGGTGCTGTGAGCGGCGCGCAGTAACGTTTCCTGCATCAAGCAAGCAATAAAGCGTGGGGGAGTGGGGTTGCCTGAGGCAGCGGCCGCTCCCCTTTCGTTTTTGTTCACAGGTTTCCCGCGACGTTGAGCGCCCCGGCAGGCTTGGCTAAAGGCCCCCGTTTCCATAGGGCCAGCGGGCTGTTGTGGCGAGCGCGCTGAGAGGCCTCTACAACCCGCTCGCCACGACCCAACACGGCAAAGTCGATAAATGCGATCCACTTCACAAAACACCCGCGAACTTTTGTGAACTCCCCGGCACTAACCCTCACGACGCGAACTTGGTGGCTAAACAATGGCACCCAGGCGCCCTTTGTCGAATCGTTATCAAAACAGCGGCCGCTTGTCGGAATAAAAGCCTCTGTAACAAGCTGTCACACTTTTTGATAATTTTATTATTCTTATTAATCAATGACTTGCAGGTTTAACGCCGACGAATAGGCAGCTAGTCCAACTTCTTGGATCTGTCCAAGTTGGGTGTTAATTTGCCAGCCCTTGATTTTCGATGGATCGGATATGCCTTCGTTATTGCCACGGATTCGGACTGCGCTGTGCACGCTCACGCTCGCCTGCTTGAGCCTGAACACTGCCGCAGCGGCCCCCACACCGGGTGATCAGGACCTGATCCGCGACCGGCAAAACCGCCTGCTCGAAGAACAGCAGCGCCGCCTTGAAGAACTCAAGGACCTGCCCGGCAAAGAGGCCAAGCCGCAAGCCCCGGCCACGCCTGCCGACACACGCTGCTTCCCGATCAAAGACGTGCAACTGCAAGGCGCCGACAGCCTGCCGGCCACCGACCGCGAGCGCTTGCTCAAGCCCTACATCGGCCAGTGCCTGGGCGTCTCGCAGCTGAATGAACTGCTCAAGAACATCACCGATTACTACATCGCCAAAGGCCGCGTCACCAGCCGCGCCTACTTGCCGCAACAAGACCTCTCCACCGGCCACCTGCAAGTGCTGGTGGTGGAGGGCAAACTTGAAGCCTTGAGAGGCGCCGAAGGCAGCACGGTGACCGACCGTGAACTGGCCATGGCCTTCCCCGGCAAGGTCGGCGAGGCACTGAACCTGCGCGAAGTGGAACAACTGGTGGACCAGTTGAACCGTTTGCCGTCCAAGCAGGCGCAAATGGAACTGACCCCCGGCAGCCAGATCGGCGGCAGCGACGTGGTGGTCAAAAACACCCCGCAAAAGCCTTGGCGCGCCAGCCTGTCGCGTAATAACGACGGGCAAAAAAGCACCGGCGAACAGCAATGGGGCGCAGGCCTTGAGTGGGACAGCCCGCTCGGCCTGGCCGACCAGCTCGTGCTGCGCGGCGGCCACGATGCTGTCAGCGACCATCAAAAAACCTCGAAAAACAGCATGCTCTACTACAACGTGCCATGGGGTTGGTGGAACTTCAGTTACACCTACAGCGAGAGCGATTACCGCGCGCCGGGTTACGCCGACACCTTCAAGTTCAAGCAGTCGGGCGACAATGAAAACCACCAGTTGCGCGCCGAACGCGTGATCCACCGCGACGACGTCAGCAAAACCTCGCTCAACGTCGGCGTGGCGCACCTGCGCACTAACAACTACATCAATGACGAACAGCTTCAGACCAGCAGCAACCGCCTGAGCGAGCTGCAATTAGGCGTCAACCACGGCCGTCGCATCGGCACCGCCTTCGTCAACCTCGACCTGGGCATGCAAAACGGCATTGGCGCGTTCGACGCCCAGTCTGAACACGAGCGCGATGCTGACGGCAACCGCCAGCCCAGCGCGCGCTACCGCAAATACACGGCCACCGTCAGCTACCTGCAACCGTTCAGCCTGTTGGGCGAGGCGTTAAGTTTTTCCAGCTTGGCCACCGGCCAGCGCAGTGAAGACATTCTGTTCAGCCCGCAGCGCATCAGCCTCGGCGGCTCGGCCTCGGTGCGTGGTTTCAAGGACCAGGAACTGACCGGCGACAGCGGCGGCTACTGGCGCAACGAGGTGCGCTGGGCGCGCCCGGTGACCCTGGACTGGATGCGCCCGGCGTTCGTCGAATACGGCGCCAGCGTCGGTTACGACCAAGGCGTGATCAGCAACGGCCGCTACAACGGCGACGTGCACGGCCGGGTGTCGAGCAACTCGCTGGAGCTGTTCGCCCGTGGCAAATACGTGAGCACCAGCGTGACCTTTGCACATTCTTTGGAACGCCCGGCAGTGATGAGCGAGCGCGAAGCGCCGATCTACTTCCGTATGGATTTCTTCCTGTAATCAACGCCCCGTTACATCGAGAGTTCGACAATGGATGTTCGCCACTTTGCCTTCCTGGCCCGCCAACCTTCTGCTGCGTTGAAGCCGCGGGACTCGTTCTTTGGCCTGCCCAAGCGCGGCCTGGTGCTGATCCTGGCCAACGCGCTGTTCTGGCAGCCGCTGCTCGCCCAGGCCGACGGCATTGCGGTCAGTGCGCCCGGCACCACCGTCGGCCAGGCTGGCAACGGCGTGCCCGTGGTGAACATCGCCACCCCGAATGGCAGCGGCTTGTCGCACAACCAATTCAAGGACTACAACGTCGGCCCCAACGGCGTGATTCTCAACAACGCCACCGGCGCGATACAAAACACCCAGTTGGGCGGCAACATTATCGGCAACCCCAACCTCAAAGGCGGCGCCGCCAGCGTCATCCTTAACGAAGTCAACGGCGGCAGCCCCAGCCAACTGCGCGGCTACACCGAAGTGGCCGGCCAGTCGGCCAAAGTCATCGTCGCCAACCCCTACGGCGTCACCTGCAGCGGCTGCGGTTTCATCAACACCCCCAACGTCACCCTGACCACCGGCAAACCGGTGCTCGACGCCAGCGGCCAGTTGCAGCGCTACCAGGTCGACGGCGGCGCCGTGACCATCGACGGCGAAGGCCTCAATGCGAGCAACGTCGACCGCTTCGAAATCATTACCCGCTCAGCCAAGATCAACGCGCAAATCAACGCCCGCCAACTGGCGGTAATCGCCGGGCGCAACGACGTCGACGCCAACACCCTGGCCGCCACCCCGCGCGCCGACGATGGCAGTGCCAAACCCGAGCTGGCGATTGACTCGTCGGCGCTGGGCGGCATGTACGCTGGCGCGATCAAACTGGTCGGCACAGAGGCCGGTGTGGGCGTGAAGCTCGACGGCACGCTGGCGGCCAGTGGCGGGGATATTCAGCTTGATGCGAATGGGCATTTGAGCATGGCGCAGGCGGCGGCCAGCGGCGCAATCAACGTCAAAGCCGCCAGCCTCGACGCGCAAGGCCCTGTGTACGCGGGCACCGCGTTGGACGTGCACACCCAAGGCGACCTGACTAACCGCAAAAGCCTCGCCGCACGTGACCGCATTGCGCTGTCCAGCGGTGGCACGCTGACCAACGGCGACGTTATCGAAGCCGGCGTCAACACCGATAACACCCGCAATGCCGCTGGCGATGTGAGCCTGCGCGCCAACACCGTCAACAACACCGGCGCCAGCGTTATCGCAAGCCGTACAGTGGCCGTGGATGCCACCGCCTTAAACAATCAGGGCGGCACCTTGAGCGCGAAACAGCGCACACAGATAACCGCTGCGACCGTCGACAACCAGAACAAGGGGCGCATTCTCAGCAACGACAGCCTGAGTGTCACGGCTGACACCCTACTGAACACGCAAGGTGGGTTGGTCACCAGCAATGGCGCGCTGACCGCCGCCGTGGGCGACGTGCATAACCAGGGCGGCGAAGTGTCGAGCCTGGATACTGCGGCACTGACAGTGAATACCCTGGATAACGTCGCGGGCCTGGTCACGGCCGGCAAAGCGTTGAGCCTGAACATCGGCGCCTTGAATAATCAGAACGGGGTGCTCACCAGCCAGGGCAATGTCGCCCTCGCCGGGAATAATCTGGACAACCGCCAGAAAGGCCTGATCGCCGGGACCAGCGGTGTGCAGGTGAACGTGGCCAACATCGACAACCGCAACGGCGAGCTGTCGAGCCGGGCGGGCGTGCAGGTCAGCGCTACGCAATTGGATAACAGCGACGGCGGGCTGGTGATTGCCGGCAGCGGCTTGAACCTGACGGCGGATCAGTTGCTCAACCGCAACCAAGGGTTGATCAGCAGCGAAGGGCTACTGAGCGTGACGGCGGGCACGTTGGCCAACCGCGGGGGCACCGTTTCAAGCGCTGGCGCGCTGACCATCAGCACGCGCGGCGCCCTGGACAATCAGGGCGGGCGCCTGGTGACCGACGGCGCCTTGAACCTGAACAGCGCGAGTCTCGACAACAGCCAGCAAGGCACCCTGAGCGCACGACAAACTGCGAACCTCACCACCGCAGACCTGAACAACCAGCAGGGCGGCCAGATCACCAGCGCCGACAGCCTGACCCTGGCACTCAATCGTGGCCAGTTCAATAACCAGGGCGGGCTGATTAACGCGCCGCTGTTGATGCTCAATAATCTGAAGGACGTGAATAACCAGGGCGGCGAGATTTCCAGCAGCCAGGCGTTCACGTTGGCTGCAGACAACCTGGACAACAGCAACGGCAAATTGCTCAGCAACACCGCGCTGACCCTGCGCATCGGCCAGGCCCTGGCCAACGTCAAAGGCATGATCGCCGCCGCCTCGCTGGACGCCCACGCGGCCAGCCTGGACAACAGCGGCGGCACCGTCACCAGCCGTGGCGACACGCTGCTCAACGTTGATGGCCGCCTGACCAATCGCGATCAGGGCCTGCTCAACGCAGGCACCACGTTGACGCTTAACAGCGCCGAGTTGCACAACCAGAACGGCTCACTGCTGGGCAGTGCGATTGCCCTGGACTTCGGCAACGCCACGGGCGACCTGTATAACGCCGGTGGCCTGATCACCAGCGCAGGCAACCTGACCATCAGCCACTTGCGCGACCTGAGCAACCAGGGCGGCGAACTCTCCAGCGCGCAAACCGTGAACCTCAGCGGGCGCACGCTGGACAACAGCGGCGGCAAGTTGATAAGCAATAACCTGCTGGTACTCACTGCCGAAAACCTGATCAACCAGAACGGCCTGATGTCTGGCTGGCAAGGCCTGAGCGTCAGCGGCGCTAACCTGGACAACCGCAACAACGGCACGCTGTCGAGCCGCTATGGCGACTTGAATGCCACGCTGACCGCCAGCCTGCTCAACAGCGGTGCGGGCGCACTGGTCAGCCAGAAAGCGCTGACCGTTAACGCCGCCCAGTTGGACAACAGCGCCAATGGCGTGCTTTCCAGCGCCACCGGCCAGACGCTCACCGTCGGCGGTTTGCTGAACAACGCCCAAGGCGGCGTGATCGACAGCGCTACGGCGCTCACACTGAACGCGCAGAACCTGGATAACACCGCCGGCAGTATCACTGGCGGCACCGACACGCGTCTGGACCTGCTTGCCACCCTGACCAACACCAACGGCAAATTGGCCAGCGGTGGCCCGCTGCTGATCAGCCGTGCGGCGCAGGTCAACAACCAGGGTGGCCAACTCGCCAGCCAGGGTTTGCTGACCTTATTGACCGGCGGCCTGGATAACCGCAACCGCGGCACACTGGCCGCCAATGACCGCCTGAGCATCACCGCCAGCGGCCTGGTGCAGAACGGCAGCGACGGCTTGATCTACAGCCAGAACGCGGACCTCACGCTCACTGCCAACCGGCTGGACAACAGCGCAGGCGCAGTGCAAAGCCAAACGGGCCTGGCCCTGAACGTGGCCGACGCCGTCGACAACCAAAGTGGCAAGCTGATCGCCCAAGCGGGCGACCTGAACGTCAGCGCCGCCAGCCTCGACAATCGGGGCGGCACCCTCGCCAGCCTCAAAGCCTTGCTGCAGACCCGAGTAGTCGGCGTGCTGCGCAACGGCTACGACCTCAACAACAATCGCCAGGGCGGCGTGATGCAGGGGCAAACCCTGGACCTGCAAGCCAGCGCCGTGGACAACTACGGTGGGCGCATTTCCGCGCAGGGCGGCAACGGCCTCGTCACCACCGGCAATTTCGATAACCGCAACGGCGGGCTCTATGCCAAAGGCCTGATGCGCGTGGTCGGGCACGACTTCGATAACAGTGGCGACAACGATGGCCAGATAGCTGCCCAGCAAATCGATCTGGACCTGAGCGGTGCACTGAACAACCGCTTGGGCATTGTGGAAAGCGAATCCACGCTCAAGGTGCACGCGGCCAGCCTCGACAACCAAACCGGGCGCCTGCGTGCGCTGGGCGCCGGTGGTACGACCGAATTCGCCATCGGTGGCGTGTTCGACAACCGCAACGGCGTGCTCGAAACCGCCAACAACGACCTGCTCCTGACTGCCGGCAGCTTGCAGAACCTTGGCGGCAGCGTGCTGCACGTCGGCACCGGCAACTTCGGCATAGCCCCCGCCAACCTCAACGACGTGGGCGGCAGCCTGGTCACGCGGGGTGACCTGACCATCAGCCAGGACAACTGGACCAACAGCAGCGTCATCCAGGCCGGGCAACTGACGGTCAACGTCAACACCCTCGACCAGACCGCGACCGGGCAACTGCTCGGCGCGCGGCGCTTTATCGGCAGCGGCGGCAACTGGACCACCAACGGCCTGATCGCCAGCGACGGCGACCTCGACCTGACTTTAAGCGGCGCGTTGAACAGCAGCGGGCGCATCAGCAGCCTGGGCAAATTGAACCTTACGGCTGCCCAAGCGAGCTTGAGCGACACCGCCAGCATCGCCGGTGGTGGCGTGACAAGCGCAACCATCAGCGGCGTGCTGAACAACCGCGGCCGCCTGACCTCGGCCACCGACTTGCTGATAAACGCGGGCACGCTCAACAACTACGCCACCTTGGGCAGCGGGCAAACACTGACCGCCACCACCGGCGCGTTGCTCAACGACCACGGCCTGATCTTCAGCGGCGCTGACATGAGCCTGCGTGTGGCGTCGTTGAACAACAGCTACGGCGACATCTACAGCATGGGCAACCTGAGCGTCGATCGCGACGGCAAGGGCGGCTTGGCCGACAGCATTATCAACAGCTCGTCGAGTCTGCAAAGTGACGGCGACCTGAGCCTCGCTGCGGGCTCGATCAAAAATGAACGTGCGGTGCTGACCGTGAATAACGCGGGCGTCTACACCGCCTCCGCCACTGAAGGCACCTGCATCGAGTCGGTTAACGCCGGTGACTGCAGAGCCGGCGGCACGCCGCGCAACTACGTATGGGAACTGGTGACCCGCGACAAGCTGGAAGTATTGGCCGCCAGCGCGGGCTCCAGCATCACCTCGGGCGGCAACATGACGCTGACCGGCGGCGATTTGCTCAACAGCAGCAGCTCTATTGCTGCCGGTGGCAACTTCACCGCACGCCTGAACAGCCTGGTTAACACCGGCATCGAAACCGGCGAAACCGAAACCTATCGGCTGTTTACTTCCGAGCGCACCAAGCACCCGGATGGCTGGTTCAGCGCCGCCAGCGCACTGACCGATAAGTATTGGTACAAAAGCCCTGATTACACGCCCAATGACCTCGGCGGCCTGCAAGCGGCCGTCGCCAACTTCATCGGTTTGATGGAGAGCGAGAGGACCCAATTCGGCAAAGTCACCAAAATCGCCAGCGATGACCAACGCTACGCCGCGGTGATTCAGGCCGCTGGCGCGGTGGACGTCAAGGCGCAAGCCGGTATCGACAACAGCGTTGTACGCCTGGGTTACCACTACATTGGCGCGGGTGCGAAAACCGCGACCGCGGCCACCGGTGCCAGTGGCGCCGCCGGTTACTCGACCCTCGTGACCCTCAATCAGCAACTGCCGCCTGACTTGGCCCAACAGCAGATCAACCCGCTGAGCTTGCCGGGTTTTGCGTTGCCGAGCGGGCAGGGTGGTCTGTTCCGCCTCAGTGGTGAAAGCGCCAGCGCGCCTGCCAGCACCGGCCCTCAACCTTGGACGTTGGGCGGCGGCACCGTCGACCGTGCGGCGGCTACCGGCCCGGTCGTGCCGGGTAGCGGCACTTCGGCCGATGGCGTGGTGATCAACCGCGTGCAAGGCCTGCCCGACAGCCAGTTCGTCTCCAACCCGCAAAAGTACCTGATCGAAACCAACCCGGCGCTGACCAACCTCAGCCAGTTTTTGAGTTCTGATTACATTCTGTCCAAGCTGGGTTTTGACCCGGACCAGGCACAGAAACGCCTCGGCGACGGCCTCTATGAACAACGCCTGATCCAGCAGGCCGTGATTGCTCGCACCGGCCAGCGCTTCATCGATGGCCAGACCAGCGATACAGCGATGTTCAAGTACCTGATGGACAACGCCCTCGGCAGCCAACAGGCACTCAACCTGTCGGTAGGCGTGAGCCTCACCGCCGAACAAGTGGCGGCGCTGACCCACGACATCGTGTGGATGGAAAACGCCACCGTCGCCGGCCAGCAAGTGCTGGTGCCGGTGCTCTACCTGGCCCAGGCCAACAACCGCCTGGCGCCCAACGGTGCACTGATCACCGGCAGCGACTTAAGCCTGGTGTCCGGGGCTGATCTGAACAACGTCGGCACCTTGCGCGCCACCAATAACCTCGCTGCCAGCGCTG
This sequence comes from Pseudomonas kitaguniensis, assembly GCF_049199985.1. NCBI lineage: Bacteria > Pseudomonadati > Pseudomonadota > Gammaproteobacteria > Pseudomonadales > Pseudomonadaceae > Pseudomonas > Pseudomonas kitaguniensis. Next base: position 159,857 of record NZ_JBLZPT010000009.1, on the reverse strand, counting down.
GGCGCAACATGGTCAACAGCGGCCTCACCCAAGCGGGTAACCGCCTTGATCTGCTCGCCGGCAACAGCCTGACCAACCGCGCCGGCGGCATCATCGCCGGGCGCGACGTCAACGTAGGCGCGGTGAATGGCGACGTGCTCAACGAGCGCAGCGTCATCAGTCACCAGAGCAGCAGCGGCTACCGCACCGAACGCACCGACTTCGTCGACAACGCGGCGCGCATCGAAGCCGCCAACACCCTGACCGTGCAAGCCGGCCGCGACGTCAACAGCAGCGGCGGGGCGCTTAAAAGCGGCGCCGACACGCAGATACAAGCTGGGCGTGACGTGAACCTGGCCACCGCTGAACAGCGCAATGCCAATACCGTCAGCACGTACGCACGCAGCAGCAGCGTGGCGCAGTACGGCACGGTTGTGGAGGCAGGGCGTGACTTTCAAATTGTGGCTGCGCGGGACATCAGTGCGATTGGCAGCCAGTTGAATGCAACGCGTGATTTGGCGATGGCGGCCAAGGGCAATGTGGTCTTGGCGTCGGCGGCGAATGAACAGCATGCGGCGTTTAACTCCAAAAAGGTCACCAGTCAGGAAGACCATGTGCAGCAAGCGGGCACATCGTTAGTGGCCGGTGACAACCTTTCCCTGAGTGCAGGCAACGACCTCGTCGTTAGTGCCAGCCGCGCGAGTGCGGGCAAGGAAGCCTACCTGTACGCAGGCAATGACCTGGCGCTGAACGCCGCACAAAACACCGACTACAGCTATTACCGTAAAACCAAAACCAGCAGCGGGTTGCTCTCCAGCAGCCAGAAGACGCGCATCGACAGCAGCAACTCAGTCACCCAGCAAGGCTCCTCCATCAGCGCCGACACCGTGGTCGTGCGTGCCGGTCGGGACATTGGCACCCGTGCCAGCGACGTCGTGTCCACCAACGCCACCAGCCTGATTGCCGGGCGCAATGTGCTGATCGACGGGGCGACAGAAACCGTCGAGCAAAGCCATTCGTCTTCGGTCAAAAAATCGGGGCTGCTGAGCACTGGCGGCATCGGCGTCACCCTGGGTTCGAGCAGCAACAAGAACACCTCCACCAGCACTACCGAAACCACCCGCGCCAGTAACATCGGCAGTGTGGTTGGCAGCGTGAACGTCCAGGCCGGCAACGACCTGACCCTTCGAGGTTCTGACGTTGTTGCCGGTAAGGACATCAGCCTGGTTGGGCAAAATGTCAGCATCCTGGCTTCCGAGAACAACAACCGCAGCGAGCAAACCTCCAAGAGCAAATCCAGTGGCTTGACCCTGGCGCTGTCCGGCACCGTGGGCAGCGCAGTGGATTCCGCTTACCAGACCGCCAAGCAAGCCAAGAACGAGGACGACAGCCGCCTCTCGGCGCTACAAGGTGTGAAGGCGGGCTTGACCGGCGTGCAGGCCTGGCAAGCGGCGCAACAGAACGGCGGCATGAACAGCGGCAACGCCAGCCAATTTGTGGGTATCAGCCTCTCGCTGGGTTCGCAAAAGTCCGACTCCAAACAAACCCAGGAGCAGACACTCAGCCAGGGCAGCAGCCTGACGGCGGGCAACAACATCACCATCGTTGCAGACGGCAATGGTACGCCCGGTGCTGCGGGTGACATCCGTGTTCAAGGCAGCAAGCTGCAAGCCGGCAACGAGATGCAGTTGGCGGCAGAGCGTGATATTCGCCTGGAAGCTGCGGCTAACAATCAAAAACTCGATGGCAAGAACAGCAGCAGCGGCGGTGCCGTAGGCATCAGTGTGGGCGTAGGTTCGCAAGAGAGTGGCTTGAGCGTCTTCGCCAATGCGAACAAGGGAACCGGTAACGAAAAGGGCACCGGCACCACGTGGACAGAAACAACCCTGGACGCAGGCAAACACGTCAGCCTGATCAGCGGGCGCGACACGGCCCTCAAAGGTGCGCAGGTCAGTGCAGACAATATTACTGCCTCTGTGGGTCGCGACCTCACGCTGCAAAGTCTGCAAGACACCGATAACTACAAGTCCAAGCAGACGGATGTCAGCGGCGGCGTCAGTTTTGCCATCATCGGCAGCGGTGGCAGTGCAAATCTGAGCATCAGCAAAAGCAAAATCGACTCCAACTACCAAAGTGTGCAGGAGCAGACCGGATTATTTGGCGGCAAAGGCGGCTACCAAATTGATGTGGGCAACCACACGCAACTCGACGGCAGCGTGATCGCCAGCACGGCCACGCCGGACAAAAACCGCCTGAGCACCAACACCCTTGGCTGGAGCGTTTTAAAGAACAAGGCTGACTACACAAGCCAGTTGCAGAGCGCCAGCGCCAGCAGTGGCAGCGATGGCGCTGAAGGTTTCATCAGCAATATGCCGAGTGGCACCTTGATCGCCTCCAATCACGGCGACAGTGACAGCGGCACCACCTCGTCGGCGATCTCCAACGGAACCCTCGACCTCCGCGACCCTGCCAAACAGCAGCAGGATGTGGCGACGCTGAGCCACGATGTTGAACACGCCAACGGCAGCATCAGCCCGATTTTCGATAAGGAAAAAGAGCAGAAGCGCCTGCGGCAGGTGCAGTTGATTGCGGATATTGGTACTCAAACCGTCGACATTGTGCACACGCAAGGAGAGCTCAACGCCCAGGACGCGGGCCGCAAAGAACTGGCCGCTCAAGGCGTTGATAAGCCAACGAGTGAACAGATCGCTGCCAGCGCTGCGTACAAAAAAGTCATGGTTGACTACGGCGTCGGCGGTAACTACCCGCGCGTAGCTCAGGCCGTGACAGCGGCATTGCAGGGGCTGGTTGGGGGCGACATCGGTTCAGCCATTGCGGGCGCATCGGCGCCGTACCTGGCGCAAGTCATCAAGAAAACTACTGGAGACAACCTCGCACTCAACACCATGGCGCATGCCGTATTGGGTGCGGTGGTTGCGCAGGTACAGGGTAACTCGGCGCTGGCAGGCGGCGCCGGGGCAGCGACGGGCGAGTTAATCGCCCATCAACTTTATCCGGGTATAGCCGCGGATGATCTGACGCAGAAGCAAAAAGAGACGGTTTCAGCACTGTCCGGTTTGGCTGCCGGGCTGGCTGGAGGGATTGCAGGTGGTGACCTGAGCGGCGCAGTGACGGGCGCGCAAGCGGGTAGTAATGCTGTTCAGAACAACTACCTGAGCAAGGCGCAGAAAGCTCAGCGTGACGCGGAAATGGCCGGCTGCGAGGGCACGGTTTGCCGGACAGGAACTGCGACCAAGTGGATGGCGATCGACATCGCGCAAGACGCCAGTTTTACAGCAGGTACTGCCGCTGGCGCTGTGTTGGGGCTGAATGACGCCGTTGATAGCATCGTGCACACCGCTGGCAACCTTAGGGAAACGTACGCGGCCCTCAAGGCCGTGGTTGAGAGCGGCGGCGTTTGGGATTCGGTCAAACAGACGTACATCGACCGCATTGATACATTGCAGGCACAGTTTGAAGAAGCCGGTCCCAGTGGTTCATACCTGGCTGGGGTTGAAACTGGAAAGCTGTTGAGTGATATGGCGGGTGTTCTTTCAGTTGGCGGGGGGGTCGTGAAGGGCGGCGCCTTGCTGGCGGAAAAGGTCGCTGCTAAGGTCACCAAGGCCGAGTTCGAGGCGGTGGCAAAAGCTTCGACGGACAGGCCGTCACTGACCAGCAATAGTGGTGGGTTGGATACGAAAGCGGCAGCGGAGGCTCCCAAACCGGCTAGCATTACCACTATTACGGACGAGATGAAGGCTGATCCTTACGATCCGGATTGGCAGCGTTACGTGGGTAACGAGCCCAGAGCAGTCGGGGCGGATGTTGTTAGCGGAGGTGAAAAAGCGACCGGCGAAGCTGCTACTCAGATCCCAGGCCGAGTGCAGTCGCGTGTAAACATTGCCAGTGGTCGCACGGAAACGACTCCTCTTCGTGATAACGGCAATCCCGTATCTGCGGGTTTCGATCACGTTGTAGATGGGCATTTCAATAGAGAAATTTCCAACTCGCGCTCCGTGTTTACCATTGCTCCGGATGAGCTGAAAGGCATCCTACAGAGCAGTTCTGTTGTGAAGTCTCCAGTTGTTGCGCTGCCAGATGGCCAATTCGTAAGAACGGTTGATGTGGGTCGGGCTATTGGCACTACTACATTGAAGGATGGTGGTGTTCCTACGTCTGTGATAAAGGTATTCACCGATAAAGCAGGAAATTTAATTACGACCTTCCCGGTTAAGGTGGGCAACTGATGCGTACTCTACCCATAAAGATATGGCATGAATTCCAGTCGGTGGTGGAAAGTCTGAGTGACGAAACACCTCCGAGGCAAGTTCTTCAAGTAATACTATTTTGGATGAGAAGTAACCATAAGCATCTTGCCGGTGAGCCGTTTTCGGTCTATGGGTTCGATAGCTTTACGAAATTAGATGAGAGGGAGATTCCAGTTGAATACTCTTCCTTTAAGGTGAGTGATTTAATTAATTTCAAGAGTGTTATTTTGAAACGTCAGGCTAGAGATGTAGAGTCGATTGCCAGGTTTTTACGCGATACGATTGAGGAGTTAGCGACTGTCGAAGTTGATGAGCAATGCCCCAGATGTGAGTCTGAGGGAATGCGCGCCTTTATAGGTAAGCATAATGGATTGTTGGCTTATCAGTGCAATGTCTGTGGGTACTCCCATTATTCAGATGGGTCTAGGGTTGAGAACGGTGGATTAGAATTTGCAAGTGAGAGGCAGTTGCGAGAGCTTGGCCTGATTTAATGGTGCAAAAGCTACTGCTACTCCACGCACTCCACTAGCTGGTCCTACTGAAAACTGGAAAGTTTTTGTTAATGCTGACAGCAGATTCAACTGTAAGCAGGTGCTGGGCAGTGTGTAGATCAAGTTATCAATGAAACTCTATCTGGTAAGAAAAATTTCACGAGCTCTATGACGCTCACAACCGATGACGCCCTATCAGCAGGGCAAAAATATCTCGGCCCGAGTACAGGGAAATCGGTAAGCCCGGCTCAGGGGTGTTTCACAGCGCTGATGGCACCAAGGCAGGAGCACACGCGCCGGGAGTTCCGCATGTACATTTCGGAGTTAAAGAACCTGTGACGGGGAAATATATTTCTAACAATCATGTTCCCTATGCGGGCTAGGATATAGATATGTCTATCGTTCGGAAGGGTATTGTTGTCACTGGCGAATATTCTGGCTGGGAAATTGATGTAGCGGATGACCGTAATGGCGACACTGGCGGGTATTATCTTTACTTGAAGAAAAGTGCTGCTGAAGGGTTTGACTACTGGTTCGAACATGAGGCAGGGCTTCAGGCTCAGCTAGTTGATTTTGAGGTGGAGTGGATAGTTTGGTAAATTTAATCAGCATGGCTTTTAATTTGTCTTCGGTGCAAAAGGCATGCTGAACACATCCTTGCTTGGTGAGTCAGCTGCTAATGGTGTGAAATTTACCCCAGAGAATGTCATCGCCACGACTCCAGTGACAGATCCATGCAGCGGTCTGCGTTAGAAGAAAAATAGGCTTCAGTACACGATTAATGCAAAGACAAATGTTGGTTCGCTGTGCCTATTTCTCACGCTCAAATCGGGCGGCACCAGGCCGCCCGGGCTGTTACTCAGGAAGGATCGGCATTGAGCCTGCGACTGATGACGTCCAGCAAATCACACCCGTCGCGCAGCGGAATAGCCAGCAAATGGGCGAAGTCTTGAAGCACCACAGCATCGCTGCGGAGTTGCTCGCGGAAAGCCAGATTTTCCAGCAGTTGAGTGACTGCCCGAATTCTGAACACAGCGGCATCGTGGAGGACGTCGAGAGGCGCTTTGGTGTCGATGAGCAGTGCGGGGACGGTGCAGTCGTGGCCCGTGAGGGGCATGTATTGGGTCATTTGAAACCTCGTTTAGATGGTATGAGAGCCATCACCTGTTCGTCGCCAAACGAATTGGGTGGCAGCCGTACGCAGGTTGGCGAACCGGAAACGAGAAACCGGCAGACCCGAAGGTCTCCCGCGCACAGCCGCCATAACAGCGACTCTGCAGGTGCAAAAAAGCCTGCAAAAAAACGCAGAACGTTTTTGCACTCGTTATCGGGTCGCCAAACCCGTTCGCCCTATTTGGGCGACGGCCGGACTATAAGCCCCGCGCCCAAATCCACGCAAGGCATCAAAGCAGCAGCGAAATAATATCCTCTCATGTGTTCACCGACGTTGCCGATACGTTGGCGGTGATTAAACGCATCACATAACCCGCGCCGGTAACTCGCCGCCGCTCTCAACCCGTTTTACCGTTACCCCACAAGGAAGAAGTACATGATCAAGCTGTTCTGCAAAGCTGCCGTGGTGTTGTCCCTGGCCGCGTTGTTCGGCTGCTCCTCGACGCCGTCCGTGGAGAAGATGCAGGCGGACGTGGCCAACTATTCGTTGCCCAAGGCTGCAGTCGCCGATAAAGGCCTGGTGTATGTCGTACGCCCAAGCAATGTCGGAATGATGGTGCGCTTCAACGTGTTCCTGGATGACAAGGAAGCCGACTCGGAGATGGGTTACAACCGCGGTAATCAGTACATTTATTTCTTCGTCACGCCGGGCCAACACGTCATCAGCTCCAAAGCTGAAAACTGGGCTGACATGCCGATCAACGTCAAAGCCGGTGAGGTTGTGTACCTCAAGCAGGAAGTCGACATGGGCTTCGCCATCGCGCGCAACAGCCTCAAAAAGCTGAGCGATTTGGAAGGCCGTTACCTGGTCAAGGACGCGTCTTTGGGCACCGTGACCAAAGAAAGCAAGTGAGTTAAAAACGCTTGCGGCAGCCGGGCTTCAGGCTCGGCCGCTTGGCTTTTTGAACCAGCACAATCATTAAAGGACTGATGTGAAAAACCTCCTCCTGATTATCCTCTCCGCCCTCATCCTTGGCGGCTGCGTCAGCCACCCTCTCACGCCCGAGCATCGCGCGCAGGTCAAAACGGTCAAAGTGCTGCCCGTAAAATGGGCGAAAAACATGGTCTACATGGGCCGTGAACAAGCATGGGGCGCGGCGTTGGGCGCCGGGCTTGGCGCGGGTGTCGGCATGGCCAGCGGCGCGTCGAAGTTGGGCACGGCGGCGTTGAGCGGCGCGGGTTTCGCCGCTGGCATGAAGGTCGGGCAACTGGCCGAGATGTCGACGCCTGCGGCGATCCTCACGGTGATGGACGCCGAAAATATCGACGTGGGCGTGTTGCTCAAACAGGCTTTTGTGGAGGCCTTGGGCAAAACCTCATCACTCAAGGTGGTGGGTGACGATGAGCCGGCCGATGCGAACATTCAACTGACGGTGAGCGAGTGGGGCTTTCGCTTGACGCAGGGTTTCAGCAGCGTGGTGTACCCGACGCTCAGCGTGGTGGCGCAGATGGACCGCGGCGACGAAATGCTCTGGCGCACGTTTGAGACAATCACGCCGTTCAACGGCCAGAATGTTTACGGCTACACGCCGCTCGTTTATCGCACCGACCCCGAGGCGTTGCGCCGCGCGCTGACGGGCATCACGCAGATCTCCGCAAGTTACCTGGTGAAAGAACTCAAGTAAGGCTGCGTGTTTTTTGCGCAGGGCCCTGTGGCCAGCGAGCAAGGCCGCTACACTGGCCCCTGATTCTGCGGATAAAGGGGCTAACCATCGAAATGCTCGCTGCAAACGACGTAGCCAGCGACGAGTCGCTGCTTTCCCGCTACCGAGCCGGTGATGCTGCGGCGTTCGAGATTTTGTACGCGCGGTACCGCCAGGGCCTGTATCGGTTTTTGTTGTCGCTGAGCAACAAGGTTGAACTGGCCGAAGAGGTTTACCAGGAGACTTGGCTCAGCCTGATCCGCAGCGCCACTCAGCCACAGGGCCGGGCGAGTTTTCGTACGTGGCTGTTTCAGATTGCCCGCAACCGGCTGATCGATCACTGGCGCAAGCACGGCCTACACAACCCGTTGCACGACAGCTACGACGAGCAACTGCACGCCCAGCCCGACGCCAGCGCCGGCCCTGAGCAGCTACTGAGCCTGAGCCGCGACCAGGCTCGCCTCGATGCCGCGTTGCAAGACTTGCCCGAAGACCAGCGCGAAGTCTTCCTGTTGCGCCTGCACGGTGACCTTGAAGTGCCGCAAATCGCCACGCTCACCGGCGCCCCGCTGGAAACCGTAAAAAGCCGCCTGCGTTACGCCCAGCAGAAACTGCGCCGCCTGCTGGCCGAGGAGATGCCCGCATGACCGACTCCCGACACACCCCGGACCCCGACGACCTGCTCGTCACCCATTTTCGTCAACACGGCAGCGGCGAACCGCCTGCGTCCCTCGACGCGTTCATCCTCAACGCCGCCCGCCGCGAAGCGCCAGCGCCGCAGCCGAGCCTGTGGCAACGCTGGCTGCTGGCCTGCCGTCGACCGCGCTGGCAAATGGCATTTGCCACCGTCGCAGGCGTAGCGCTAATGGTTGGCATGCTGACACGCTCACCGGTGCCGCAACCGGAGCTGGCCACTGCTACCTTCTCCGCGCCAATGGCCCGGCTGGCCGTCGCACCCCACGTGAACGGCGCGCCGGCTAACGCGGAAATCGCCGCGTCGTTGGCGGATCAGCCCGCGGCAGCACTCAGCAAGCGCGCCCCGGTTGCATCGCCTTCGCTGGAGGAGGGCTTGCAGCAAATTGTGAGCCTGCGCCGGGCTGGGCAAACCAAAGCGGCGGATGAAAAACTGCTGGCGCTGCACCAGCGTTTTCCCAATGAAGACCTGCCGGCGCGGTTGGAAGCGTTGAAGCGCTGAGGCGGCGAGCCAGGCACAAAAAAGCCCCCGCACCGGATGCGGGTGCGGGGGCTGTTTTAGCGGCGGGTATCAGTGTTCCATCACTGCGCGGCTTGCCTACAGTTTGAAGCGCGAAACCACCGTGCGCATCTCTGCGGCCAACAGCGAAAGCTCTTCTGCCGTGATGGCGTTGTCTTCCACGCCTTCCATCAGCACGACGCTGCCGTTACGAATTTCAGTCACATTGCGGTTGATGTCTTCAGACACGGCGTGCTGCTGAACCGCCGCACTCGCAATCTGCGTGTTCATCCCGACAATCTGCTCAACCCCATCGTTGATAGCATCCAGGCTGTTCGACGCCTGGTCGGCGGACGCAATACATTCTTGCGCACGTTGCTCGCCCGCTTTCATTTGTTCCACGGCTGCCGAGGTCGCCACCTGAAGCTCCTGGATAATCCGGCGGATTTCTTCCGTGGAGTTCTGCGTGCGCGAGGCCAGGGTTCGAACCTCGTCAGCCACCACGGCAAACCCGCGACCTTGCTCACCGGCTCGCGCCGCTTCAATCGCAGCGTTCAGTGCGAGCAAGTTGGTTTGGTCGGCGATGTTGCGAATCACCTCAATCACGCCGCCGATCTGCTGGCTGTGCAGTGCAAGCGCCGAGACCTTCTGCGCGCTCAGTTGCACTTCGTTGGCCAGCGCCTCAATGGTCACGCGCGTCTCTTGCATCATCGCAAGCCCGGTGTTGGATGCCTGGCGCGCATGCTCGGCGGCATGCGCTGCGCCTTCGGTGTTTTGCGCGACGTCCGCGACGCTGGCGGTCATTTCGTTGATGGCCGTTGCGACTTGCTCGGTTTCCTGTTGCTGCACATTCATCGAGTGCTTGGCGCGATCGATCGACAAGCCCATGCGCGTGGACGCGTCGGACACCGAACGCGAACTGCGCTCGACCTGTGAAAGCGAATCGGCGAAGGCCTGAACCATCAGATTGAGGCTGGTACTCACGTCGGCCATCTCGTCTCTGCCCTGCACCGTGAGGCGCGTCGTCAGGTCGCCCTGAGCGATCAGCCGCGCGGCGTTGAGCACTGCGTTGATGGTGCTGCGCATGGCGCTGTAGATACCGCTGAACGCATACGCCAGCAGCAAGCCCATAAAGGCAAACATGCCCAGGATCAGCGACCGTTCAGAGGTTTTCTCATGGCTGCGTTGGTCCAGCGTGTCCATCAGAGCAGCTTGCAAAAGGTCCTGCGCCTTGTACAGCTCGGCAACCACCGCGTTGCCCTTGGGCAGCAAGTTCTGTACGCCGCTCAGGGTGTCGCTCGTTGAGCCCACCATGGCCTCAAGGTCGCTGCGGAAACTGTCGAGGTCGCGTAACGCATTAGTCACCGGTGCCTGGATTTTATCGGCGAGTACAGGCTCTTTACGACGAAGCAGGTTAAGACTCTGTTGCAGTTGCAGGCGGATCAGTTGCTCTTGCTTGAGCAACGACTGGATAACCAAGCGGTTGCCATCGCCCAACGGTTGCCCGTCACGCAGGCCGCTGGTCATGCCGCGCAGCTGCCCGACAATGTTGATCTGGCGCGGCAACCTCAAGGTACTTTGATCGATCATGAACAGCGATGCGAAATCCTCATCCAGCACCATCCCGGACGTGGCAGAGACGAAATAGACGAAATTCAATGTTTCCGTCAGTTGATCATTCCATTCGTCGAACATCTTCGCCTGGTTGGCATTGCCTTTGGCCTGCTCAATCAGTTTTTGTGCACCTGCCCGTAAACGCTGCACGCGATCACCGGTTTCCAGTTGCGCATTAAATTGCCTGTCAATGGTCGCCAGTTTGGAAAAAGCCTCTTCAAGCTTTGCCTGGTTGGCAGACAGGTCGGCTTGAGCGGTCTGGTCACCACTCAGCAACCGGTTAGTCAGCGCCCGCTGCAGCATGGACAAGCGCAGTACCGGCGTCACCTCCATCAGGTAGCGCTGGCCAAGCTGCTCCGAACTGATATTTTCAAGGCTGTCGTTGAGTTGATGGATGATGCGCCAGCCCAGCAACACCAGCGGGATCAGGACGATGATAGCCAGCAGGCCGAACTTGGTGGGGAAGCGTAGGCGGTTAGCCAGGTTTACGGCAGGAGTAAGGATGTTCATGGTTCTCACAGGCCCGGAATGGGACGGTTTGTTTGTGTTTTTGGGGTGAGAACGGTCCATTTTCTCGAGGTTGCCTGGCTCTTTTCGGCTTTCTCGGCTTTTCAACGTTTGAATGAAATTAATCGTTACATTTAACGTGTCGGCGTTGATGCTAAATACTTTATAAAAAGTTGTACAAATTTATATTTTTGTATAAGAAAGGATCTTTTCGAGAGCGGTGATGTCGCAATGGCATCATCCGTGGAGGCGTTGTGCATCAGGCGTCTTGGGAGGGATGCTCAGCAGATCTCAAGCTATCGCACATTCGTCCGATAATCTGAGGGTACGGTCACTGCCAGCGTTGACAGCCCGACCTTTGGGAATGGAACGCCTGGTGGGACTACCCCCCGAGCACGTAAAGGATTGCGAATGCGTACCCTGTTTAAAATTTGGCTGTCTGTGTTGCTATTCGGCCTGTTTTTTTACCTTCCCATGTATGTTATTTCGAACAATGCAATCAGCGCTGTCGAAGAACTTACGCCTAAAGATCTGATCCCGCTAACTGGCACTACCGCGCAAGACCCAGAGCGCAAAGAGCGGCTGTTGGCAAGCATGGGGATAGATACAAGCAGAGAACTTGAGGATGCGCTTGAGGACAATAAGTTGCTGTCCAACGTGGACATCCGCTACGTCGAGTCTGAGCAAGCCCACAAAATTTTTGCGGCAACAGGCATGAAGGTAGTTGAAGCCCGTGCAGAACTCGCGGGTGGAAAACACATCGCCCTGTTGTTTTCTGTAGCACCCAAACATTTTTTACGCAGTTGGGCCACCGTCACAGGGTTACTCGGTGTTCAGGTATCGGATGGGCAACACACGATCAACCTGGTCGACGGCCCTGCTGACGAAACCTATATTTGGATGCTGTTCGAAAAATCGGGCAAAGGCGGGGCTGAGTCCATACAGCGTCTGACCAACCGCTTTGACCTGGCTGTGGCCGGTATTAACGAGCGTGAGCGCGCAAAAAATGCCGCTGCCACAACGCCAACACAGACACTTGAAAGCCACACCGTCGCGGGCAACCCAAGTGCAGACAAAATCGTGATCTTTCAATACGAGGGCCAACCTGCCTATTGCGCTGACGAGGGGCAGGACGGTCCCAACTGTCGTGGTGACGCATCCGCATTCATCGGCCAAGGCACTTATAAAGACTATATGGATGAAGGCAGCGCGCTGTGCATTGCGGGCGAAGCCGGTTGCGTACTCCCTGACTACTTTCCTGCCGACGTGCGGGGCTAAACGGAGCTGGCCGTTATGAGCCCGGCACATTGAATGTGACAGGGATATTCATTCTCGGGTTGCCAGACAGGAGATCGTCTAAATGTTAGTTCACCGCGCGACTGCGCTGTTATTGCTGTTACTTGCCAACCATTCGATGGCCGCCAGTTTTGACTGCACTAAAGCTGGCAATTTTGCCGAAAAAGAAATTTGCCGTGATGGCTACCTGTCAGGCGTCGATAACATCCTTGCGGGGCGCTACAAGGCTGCCCTGAGCGCCACCGATCAGCCGGATGAGCTTCGCCAATCCCAGCGTGACTGGCTTGTTATTCGCGACCAATGCACCACACAGAAATGCCTGGATCAAACACTGGGTGCGCGTATCAAAGCGCTTGAAAACATTAAAAGCGCCGAAACAGGCAAGAAACTGGAGGCTGAGCGGCAACAGCAAATGGCCAAATCTTACGCTGAAGAAGCTGAAAGAACGCGCCGCGAAAACCAAGCTTACATAGCCCAAGAGCAGGCTTCTCAACAACGACGACAGGCCGCGCAACAGCAGGCTGTTAATGCTCAGCCGACGCCCCGTCAGACAGCCCCGCAGCCGCCAGCAAGTCAGGCGCCACAGAAAGAATCGCTATGGCAGCAGGTAGGCAACGTCGCATGGAAATGCGCGTTGCTGGCAGCAATCCTGGCGTCCTGCTGGGCGGTACTACGCCATCATCGGGAAGAGGCAACTATCTATAATGACTACACCGACGCCGCAATTACCAATGGTTTGCCAATCACCGGCTTGCTCATTGGCCTTGTTTGCGGCTGGTTAGGCATGCCTAAAGAAGTGTACCAAGTGTCTGTGGCCACCGGCGTGCTGCTGGCAGTCGTGTATGCCCTGTATGCCTCAGTGAAAACCAACCAAGGCGGCGTCAATATCCTACTGACCGTGATTGCCAAGCTGACCTTGGTGTCGGTGTTCTACATCGTCATGGGGCTGTTAATACTGTCGTTGTTTGGCACCGCCCGCAGAAAAGGTGAGTCGCTAACACAGGCCGAGGCGCGGCAACGCAGAGAAGCCAGGCAAAGCAGAGCCCACATAGTCGCAGCGTCATCGGGCTACAGCCTTTTAACAGCATGGCTGTGCCGTAGAGGTGAGTTCACGCCATTGTCTGAATGCCTGGAGTTTGGTCCGGAGCCGCAGGCTGTTTGAGGGTGTGTGTAGAGCGTGTGGCGCGGTGAAAGAGCGCTGAAGCGGTGGCTAGGGCGTGGGGGGAGCGGTTGCTTCGAGAGATGGATAGCGGGTAACAAGAGAGCCCGCACGAGGCGGGCTTCTTGGGGCGTTTCGTAGACCGTCAGAGACAGTCCGAAACCACTATATGGTGCCCCGGCGGGCTTCTTACTGGATCACTATCCATTTGAAAATAAAAGGTTTTTATTTCTGTTTTTAGGTCGGGGATACACGTAGGCAGGGTCCAGCCCTGCCTTGGCAACCTGCTGAACCTTATCCGAAGGTGCTAACGGGAGGCTGGGTCTGAGCCTTGAATGCTTTTTCTGCAGCCTTTCTACGGGTAGCAATGTCGCTAGCAAATGTTCTCAACTCGTTAATATGAATTTTTATCTCTGCTGGCGTTGGCCTATTTTCTGATAGAGATCTAGATTTATCGTGACCATACATCCAACTACTCGCAAGGGACATGTTAGTAGTTACTCGGTTAGCATCTGAAGGCTCAACTGTTATTTGACCTAGCCTAGTAGTTTGTACGCTGTTTCTTCCGCGGCTAACTATATCGAAGAAAAGGTCCTGCTCAATTGAAGACTCCCAAGCCTCCCTTAGTAGGCAGTAAAGCATTGCAGATTTTTTATTATAATTTGAAATATCCGAATCATAGAGATCTCTGAAGGTGTTTAACTCCTGCTCTAAGTTGTGCGCTCTGTTACTTGTGCTCATTCCACGCCAAGGTGCTTCTATATGGCAGAACCCAGAATCTTTACCATTTCTTCTGACTGTAAATGAAGAAACGGCAGGGCGTATGTTCTTACTTAAAGCCATTTCCGTGCACTTGCCATCGATCTCCATAATAAGTGCTAAGTCGTGGGTGAAGATTATTATTTGTCTTGATAAGGCTTCCAAACATAGACGGGACGCGATTTTTTCACGGTATACGTGATCAAGAGAACTAACAGGGTCATCAAAAACAATGGGTGATGAATTTGAGAATGTTTTAATTTCTGCAAGATACGCTGCCAGTGAAACAACTTTTTGCTCACCCTCACTGAGAACTTTTCCTGGTTTTTGTGCACCTATTGAAAAACTGTGGGAGGTGTCGCTGTCCTTAACGATTGGCGCTATATTAACTTCTAGTTCGATACCAAATGCATCCAGCTCTGCTTTGAAGTTACTAATAAAATCAGGTGTTACTAGTTCGGAAATAATTAACTTTGCCTTGCTGGAAAAGCGTGTTTTTGTCTGTTTCAGTGAGTTGATACCACTTTCCACATCTTTATTGTGTTTGAGACTGTTGATGTGGTTGATGATTTTCTCGGACGCGTCTGACAGCAACTTTTTAGTGTTTTTCTTCTTTAAGTTTTCTTTGGCTAATTCGTATTTTTCGGGAGATACATTTTCTTGAAGTTCTTCAAGTTTTTTGTTGAGCTTCTCAGAGATGCTGTCTTTTATAAATTCAGCAGAAATGTTGCTTTTGTTATATGCTGCATTATTAGGCTGGTCCGCTTTGAAAAACTCCTGTCTGGTCTTAAGTGTTCGGAAAGCTTCAGCCAATCCAAAGTCTGAACCTACTGCCTCCGCCAACTCGTTACAAAGGGGTTCATAAGCTTCTGACTCGGGTAAAGCCAGATTGATAATTTCATCTTTTTTGTTTTTTAAATTGGTACAAGCTTTGTCATAAGTTACTTTGCTCTTGTCTTGCATGAATTGCCAGAAGCGTTCAAGACGATCTTTTGCATGGTCATCAAGTGGTTGCATACAAAGGACACACAACGCGTCTTCGCTAGTGTTCGGGAATTCGCTTTCGGTATAGGCATGAGAGGTAGAAAAATCTTTGGCTGCGGTAAAAAGAATTTTCCAAGGGTCGGAGTGAACACCCTCTAACGGATCTGCTTTGTCAAAAGTTGTTAGCGAAAAGTCGTAAGCTTTTTTTGCAGCGACTTCAGCGACTTGTAAGTTATTAATTTCGTCAGGTTTTGTTTCGTTTAATATTTTTGCGGCAGCAGCTAGTTTTTGGATTGCTCGGGGAAGCCGCTCCGTTGAGATTTTTGTTAATTTCGCAATGGTTTTTACTGTTGTGCCATTTTCGTAGTCGGTAACAGTGCCTGTTAAGTTTTTTAGGTCGCTTGAATCTTGCTCACTCCAAGTGAGAGTGAGTTTCACGTCGGCGCTGTTGGTTTTGTCCGACATACGATCTAACCATGCTTGAACTTCTATATTTTCTTCTAAGCCGTTTATAATTGGTTTCTTCGCGTCTCGTAGCTTTAATTGAATTGTATTTTTGACGCTTTCTATTGCTTGGGATACATGGTCGAAGATGTCCGCGCCTCGGGGCTTGTATGTGACGCGGTTGGTGCTATCAAGCAAGGTTTTTCCGCAGTCGGTATCAAATACATTAATGGAGGCTAATTCCGCATGGTTTCTTCCTGGAGTCCAGGTCCATTCCTCTCGACTGCCGTTTTTCAAAAAGCTTATGCGGGCGGATTGCTTGGATGTCTTTGGCTTATAAATGTTACTGAGAAGTGTTGGTTCTACATGTTTTGCAAAGCATGCGTTTTTTAATATCCGGCTGTATCCTGATTTTCCTGAGCCGTTTTCTCCGTATATTAGTGTGATTCCAGAGTGTCCAAACGGTAGTTTGGCTTCTGAATGAATGGCATTGATATTTTCTACAATGTCGATGCTACACAGTTTTATAGGTTCGACGGAGGTTTCGGCAATGGCCCCGTCTAATTGATACACCGGCGGTGAGCATTCCTTATTTTCATTCTCATCATTAATGCCGAAGGCGCACAGTGCGTTTTTCGCAATTTGCTTAAGCTGGTCTGGACCCAACGCTGAGTCTTGTAAAAGGCGACGAACAAGGTCTGCTTCCCATTCTGGCAGGTCTTTTGCCGCCCATTCCACAATCGCTTGATACGAGTTCATGCACGTTCCTTGTAGTGGCTTTTTGATATGTTTTACTCGTAAAGCGCCTTGCCGTCTAGAAGTCATAAGCACGTTCAAGCTCAGCCAAGAACGCTAACAATAATTAGTCTGAAGTAAAGCGGGGTAGTCGCCATTACTGACTAGGTTTGCTTTGTGTATTGAGGTAGAGAACTGCAGGGATTCGCAGGGCTGCAGTTCCTCAAAAAAACGGCTCAAGACCAGTAGGGCCTTGACGTAGCATAGGTGCAGGAGGTGCAGAAAAAGCGACATATTTAGACCGCAGGTGTGGTGGGGGGACAACTGCGCGCGCCGAGTGGAGCGTTCGTCACCCAGCCATGGATTACTCAATCAACGGGATCAGTTGCGTTATCGCTTTTCTGAGCATCTGATTTCGCCGTTACTGATCAGTCATTTGCTTTCGCGCTGGCAGCGGGTGCTGCTGAGAAGGTACGTAGGATAAGAACGAAAAAGGACCTCAACCGACCCGAAGCAGCTCTCCGCTTTCGGCCTTATTTTTTCTGAAATCTAATGAGTCTCGTGGGAGGGCCATTTTTGAAACTTGGCAGATTGCTGCAACTGAATTATGATCCTGACGCACCCTCAGGACTCGCATTTCTAAGATTGATTCGTCTTAGCTTGTTGTGCTTACACCTTTGACTCTTCGAGTCGCGCGCAGATGGATAGCTCTGCGTAGTTGGAGTCCTGAGTGTGCACCTCCATTTTAAGGATGAAAGATGGCTATTCCCCAGATAAATAATAATCAGGACCTCGCGAGTTATATTGGGGTCAAAAGGGGAGTGGTCGCGTACTATGCTTACTATCTCGACTCTGCAAAAGCGTACACTTCTTTTTCGATCAAAAAGCGTTCAGGGGGCGAGCGTACAATTGACGCTCCTGTCCGAGGTCTAAAAGAACTTCAGCGTTCTATTCTCAAGAAGCTTTCTCCTGAAGCGACTTTCAGGCACTGTGTCTATGGGTACATTCCGGGGAGAGGTATTCTTCAGAATAGCGCAGTTCATGTTAGGCAGAGATGGGTGCTAAGAGTTGATATAAAGGACTTTTTCCCGAGCATAACTACCGCACGTGTCTCTGGCATGTTTATGCACCCGCCTTTTTGTATGGCACCAAAAGCCGCTCGTGCACTTGCGCTAATTAGCACTAAGGACGGATTTCTACCACAAGGAAGTCCGTTAAGTCCATGGATTACAAATGTAATTTGTAAGGGTTTGGACTATAATTTAAAACGTCTAGCTTCCAAGCATAAATGTTA
This sequence comes from Pseudomonas kitaguniensis, assembly GCF_049199985.1. Lineage (NCBI taxonomy): Bacteria > Pseudomonadati > Pseudomonadota > Gammaproteobacteria > Pseudomonadales > Pseudomonadaceae > Pseudomonas > Pseudomonas kitaguniensis. The sequence goes on along the minus strand of NZ_JBLZPT010000009.1, from coordinate 142,319 downwards.
TTACAGTCGGTACGCAGATGATTTGTTTTTTTCTACGAGCAATAGTTTGTTTCCTGCCTCGCTTGCACGAAAGAGTGATACCGAGAGCAACGTTATAATTGGCGAGGAGTTAAAATCGGAAATTGTGCGCGCGGGCTTCCTGCCAAATGAAGAAAAAACTTCTCTTAAGCCGATTTCTCAGCGCCAAGTCGTGACGGGTATTGTCGTAAATTCTCGCACGAATGTACCTCGTGAGTACGTTAAAAAAATACGAGCAGCACTTTATTCTTGGGAAAAATTTGGCTTAGAGGCGGCAGAAGAGTATTGGCGCAATAAGGTAGACTCAAGAGATAGAGCAGGCGAGCCGCCGCGTTTCCGATGGGTCGTGCGCGGACAAATAAACTTTGTCAAACATGTTAAAGGTGAGGCAGACCCGGTTTATCTAAGTCTTGCTAAGAAGCTAAAGAAGTTAGATGATAAGTTTACATTCGACGCTAAAGTCTCAGCCTTGTCGGTTATTGAAGAGGTCCAGGTTTTTGTAGAAGGCGTCACTGATAAAAAGCATATAGAGAAAGCCTTTAGGGATGCTCAACAGAATAGATTGTACCTAGATCTAAATCTGACATTCCCAAATCAAAGGGAATATGGAAGCAGTAACTTAAAGTCATTATGCGAGACACTCAGCGCAAATGCTCAGCGTTGTCTAACAATTTGCATATTTGATCGAGACGAACAGGCATATGTGAAAAGTATGGGAGGGTCGTCTGGAGACTATATGGATCATAATAATAATGTCTTTAGCTTGATTATTCCTCGGCCTAGCTTTAGAGCTGAGACTGATATCTGTATTGAGCATCTATATAAAGATTCGGATTTGTTTAAAGTTGATGGTGCTGGTAGGCGCCTATATAAGAAAAGTGAGTTTGATAAACATAGTTGTCATCTCGAAGATCCTTGTATTTTCATTAGGACCCCTCCGAAATCATTGATTTGTGACTCTGGTGTCATAAATATTTCTACAAAAGCTAGTGTGGCATTAAGTAAAGTGGACTTTGCGACGAATATTCATGAGGGAGTCGCTCCATTTGATGACGTTTCATTTGAGGGGTTTTGTCCTCTATTTACAAAAATTCAAGAAATCAAAAATCTTTTTAGAAAGTGAGCCCCTGCCAGGCTTAGAAAAGTTTATCGACTAGAGAAAGAAATTTATTTTGCGCCGCAATTTCCTCCTCTGACCGTTTTTTGTACCGTATGTTGGGTAAGCCGGAGAGAGAAGTTAATAAGGTCGAGAGCGATTGGCTATCTCTAGAAACTTCGTGGGCAGCTCTTCTATTTATCTAGGCAGACGCCTATATCATTAGAAAGCCGCCCTAAGGCGGCTTGTAATCTCTATCTCGCGATGCATTCAGGACGTGAGGGTTTGCGCCTGTCCCTCAATCGTAGCATTCAGCTCCTAACGTCGACGTGTTCGATAGATCAGGTTCTTCAACTCATACTCGCCAGTGGTGAAATCATCGCGTGGGACGACGGCAAGCGCCTGCCTGATGGCATCGTCTTCGGTTGATAAAGCGGTGCTGGCTTGTTCGATAAAACTAAATAGGATTTCGCCCAGGCGACGCGCTTCCTTACTGCTGTCGAATCTGCCAGGACTTCTGGCCGTCTGGCTTCACGCGCAGATACAGGCTATTACCGTCGAGCTCGCGATCTTCCCCGGTCTCGGGTTCGATGCTTGCCAGCGCGCTGTCACTAAGTGGTCTGCGTTTGATTTCTGACCGTTTCACGCCCGTGTATCCCCTCGGTTCTAGAGATGCCTGAGGGTACACCGTGGGATACACAGAGCTACAGTATGAGGAGAGATAAAGGTAGACAAGCAGAAACAACAAAGCCCGCACAGGGCGGGCTTTGCGGGGGGGTGTCGTAGTCATCAGAAGACAACCAGAAACATCATTTTGGTGCACCCGGCGGGATTCGAACCCACGACCCCTGCCTTCGGAGGGCAGTACTCTATCCAGCTGAGCTACGGATGCTTTGCGGGCGCCATCATACCCATGTCGCCCTTGGGCGTCCATGCTGGTTTTTCCGCGTTGGCAGGTAGGAAAAAGCGCCGCGAAGGCCCTGCGCCGGTGACCGCTGATCACTGTGATGCAACCCGACCTCGCAACGCTGATCGAAAAGCACTGGCAAGGTCGGCGCTTTCGTTCTTTTTTTCGAACAGACTATTGCCCTGTACCCCCATTGATCCTAGGATTCGTTTGAGATTTCAAACGCTTTGTCTCCCGCGCGCTGTTCACCTTACCTTCGCGTGCTGGGGCTGATTTTCCTGACGGCAGCCCACAAGGCGCCTTTCTACAACTCTAATTCGCTCCGCGCGCGCGCGGTGCTGTTAAGGAAAGCCGACATGCAGCTCAAAGATACTCAGTTGTTCCGCCAACAAGCCTTTATCGACGGCGCTTGGGTGGATGCGGACGACGGTCAAACCATCAAGGTTAATAACCCTGCCACCGGCGAGATTCTCGGCACTGTGCCGAAGATGGGCGCTGCTGAAACTCGCCGCGCCATTGAGGCCGCCGACAAGGCGCTGCCGGCGTGGCGTGCGCTGACGGCCAAGGAGCGCGCGAATAAGCTGCGCCGTTGGTTCGAGCTGTTGATCGAAAACCAGGACGATCTCGGTCGCCTGATGACGCTTGAACAGGGCAAGCCGCTGGCCGAGGCCAAGGGTGAAATTGTTTACGCCGCGTCTTTTATCGAGTGGTTCGCTGAAGAGGCCAAGCGCATCTACGGTGATGTGATTCCTGGCCATCAGCCCGATAAGCGTTTGATCGTGATCAAGCAGCCGATTGGCGTGACGGCGGCGATTACGCCGTGGAACTTCCCGGCCGCGATGATCACGCGTAAAGCTGGCCCGGCGTTGGCTGCCGGTTGCACGATGGTTATCAAACCGGCTTCGCAAACCCCGTTCTCGGCCTTGGCTTTGGTAGAGCTGGCGCACCGGGCCGGTATCCCGAAAGGTGTGCTGAGTGTGGTCACCGGCAGCGCCGGCGACATCGGCGGCGAGCTGACCAGCAACCCGATTGTGCGTAAGTTGTCGTTCACCGGCTCGACCGAAATCGGTCGTCAGTTGATGGCTGAATGCGCCAAAGACATCAAGAAAGTCTCGCTGGAATTGGGCGGCAACGCGCCGTTTATCGTGTTCGACGACGCGGACCTGGATAAGGCCGTTGAAGGCGCGATCATCTCCAAGTACCGCAACAACGGCCAGACCTGCGTTTGCGCGAACCGTCTGTATATTCAGGATTCGGTGTACGACGCGTTCGCTGAAAAACTCAAGGTGGCGGTGGCCAAACTCAAGATCGGTAACGGTTTGGAAGACGGCACCACCACGGGCCCGCTGATCGACGAAAAGGCCGTGGCCAAGGTGCAGGAACACATCGCTGATGCCCTGAGCAAAGGCGCCAAGCTGTTGGCCGGTGGCAAGGTGATGGAAGGCAATTTCTTCGAGCCGACCATTCTGGTGGACGTGCCAAAAGACGCCGCCGTGGCCAAGGAAGAGACCTTCGGGCCACTGGCGCCGTTGTTCCGTTTCAAAGACGAAGCCGACGTGATCGCGATGGCCAACGACACCGAGTTCGGCCTGGCGTCGTACTTCTATGCCCGCGACCTGGGCCGTGTGTTCCGTGTGGCGGAAGCCCTGGAATACGGCATGGTCGGCGTCAACACCGGGTTGATCTCCAACGAAGTAGCGCCGTTCGGCGGCATCAAGGCGTCAGGCCTTGGCCGTGAAGGCTCCAAGTACGGGATCGAGGATTACCTGGAAATCAAATACCTCTGCCTGAGTATCTAAGCTCGGCAAGGCATGGCTGCAAACGCAGAGGGCACGAGAGCGCTGACCCTTTGCGTGTTTCAAAACGTTATTCGTAGTGGCCGGGAAAGCTGTGGCAGTCGATCATCGCATGCTGCCGTAGTTGCCTCCCCGCCACGTATTCCTTGGACCACGCCACCCGATGAGTGGCGAATGAGGACTTTATGAGCAAGACCAACGCATCCCTGATGAAACGCCGCGAAGCCGCTGTACCGCGCGGTGTTGGCCAGATTCACCCGATCTTCGCTGAATCCGCGAAGAACGCCACCGTGACCGACGTTGAAGGTCGCGAGTTCATCGACTTCGCCGGCGGTATCGCCGTGCTGAACACCGGCCACGTGCACCCGAAAATCATCGCCGCCGTGACCGAGCAATTGAACAAGCTGACCCACACCTGCTTCCAGGTATTGGCCTACGAGCCGTACGTAGAAGTGTGCGAAAAGATCAATGCCAAGGTGCCAGGTGATTTCGTCAAGAAAACCCTGCTGGTCACCACCGGTTCCGAAGCCGTTGAAAACGCCGTCAAAATCGCCCGCGCTGCGACTGGCCGCGCCGGCGTGATCGCGTTCACCGGCGCTTACCATGGCCGCACCATGATGACCCTGGGCCTGACCGGTAAAGTGGTGCCTTACTCGGCGGGCATGGGCCTGATGCCAGGCGGCGTGTTCCGCGCGCTGTACCCGAATGAATTGCACGGTGTGAGCGTCGACGACGCGATCGCCAGCATCGAACGCATCTTCAAGAACGATGCCGAGCCGCGTGACATCGCCGCCATCATCATTGAGCCGGTGCAGGGCGAAGGCGGTTTTTACGTCGCGCCTAAAGCCTTCATGAAGCGCCTGCGTGAGCTGTGCGACGCGCACGGTATTCTGCTGATCGCCGACGAAGTGCAAACCGGCGCCGGCCGTACCGGTACGTTCTTCGCCATGGAACAGATGGGCGTTGCTGCCGACCTGACCACCTTCGCCAAATCCATCGCGGGCGGCTTCCCGCTGGCCGGTGTGTGCGGCAAGGCTGAATACATGGACGCCATCGCGCCAGGCGGCCTGGGCGGCACTTACGCCGGTAGCCCGATTGCGTGCGCGGCGGCTTTGGCGGTGATGGAAGTGTTCGAAGAAGAGCACTTGCTGGACCGCTGCAAAGCCGTCGGCGAGCGCTTGGTGACCGGCCTGAAAGCTATCCAGGCCAAGTACCCGGTGATCGGCGAAGTGCGTGCCTTGGGCGCGATGATCGCGCTGGAGCTGTTCGAAGATGGCGACAGTCACAAGCCGAACGCTGCTGCCGTGGCGGCTGTGGTCGCCAAGGCGCGCGACAAGGGCCTGATCCTGCTGTCTTGCGGCACCTACGGCAACGTGTTGCGTGTGTTGGTGCCGCTGACCTCGCCGGACGAGCAGTTGGACAAAGGTTTGGCGATCATTGAAGAGTGCTTCTCTGAGCTGTAAGCAGAGGTTGACTTGATCGACAGAAAAAACCCGCTTCGGCGGGTTTTTTTGTGCCTGGCGCTGCGCATTCCTGGCTGGTTGGTTGTACGCAGGCAGCCTGATTGGTGTCTTTTGTGGGAGCGGGCTTGCTCGCGATGCGGGCACTTCGGAGCATCACGCATACCGGGTTGAGGCCATCGCGAGCAAGCCCGCTCCCACAGTTGACTGCATTTCAACAGTGACTCAATGAGTGAGCGCTTTAACTGGCTATTACGCGGTTTTTGCCTTGGCGCTTGGCCTCGTACATGGCCGCATCCGCCCGAGCGAACAGCACGTCCAGCGTTGAGTCATCTTCGCGCAGGTTGGAGAGGCCTTGGCTGACGGTCACGGTAAACGCGCGGCCTTCATAGTTGAAACTCAGTGCCTGAATCTCCTTGCCCAGCCGCTCGGCCACTTGCAATGCCATTTCCGGCGGGCAACCGGGCAGCACGGCGGCGAACTCTTCGCCGCCAATGCGCCCGAACAGGTCGCCACGGCGCAATACGCCGCGACCGCTCTCGGCGATACGCCGCAACACTTGGTCACCCTCCAGGTGGCCGTAGGTGTCGTTGACCTCTTTGAAGTCATCGATGTCCAGCAACAGGAAGGCCAGCGGCGCGCCTTGGGCGCAGGCGCTGTCGAACGCCTGGTTGGCGCATTCAAAAAAGTGCCTGCGGTTGCTGCTTTGGGTCAGCACGTCGGTGGTCGCCAGACGGTGCAGTTCCAGCTCCATCTGTTTCTTTTCGGTGATGTCTTCAGCCATGCCGACCACGATCACCGGCTCGCCGGGTTCGACCTGCTGGTTGATATAGCATTTGTCACTCAGCCAGCGAATCTGCCCGTCGGCGGTGATGATGCGGTACTCGCGGTCTTCCACGGCGCCTTGCTCCAGGACCCGGGCGAGGCTTTGTTCGGCGTAGTCGAGGTCTTCGGGATGAATGCTGTTGCGCCATTCCCGATGATCGCCCAGCAACATACCCGATGAACGGCCAAATACCCGTTCATAAGCCGGGCTGACATACAGCACGCGGCGGGTTTCCCAATCAATCGCCCATAGCACGGCGTTCACACTGACCAGCAGTGAACTGAGCAGTTGTTCGCGCTCGCTCAGCCGCTCGACTTCGCCCTGGGCGTGCATCAGCGCCAGCAGGGTAGCTGCCGCCGAACGGGGTGTTTCAGCCGTCGGGGTATCGGGCAGGTAGGGCTTTTCGTGAACCATCGGCACAACTCTCTCTGGGCGCGCCGCAGGATGGAGCAGCGGTCACTACAAGGGCCACCATGATGGCGAAGTGTTCATTGAGAGAGGGTAAATGCGGTGAAGTTCCGTGAATGGGGTGACTAAGAACTGACGTCAGAAAGTGGTGACAAAGTGAAATTTGGGCTTTGCGAGGGGGCTGGGGCGGTAGTTTATGCGGGTTTTTTTGATGAACGTGGGTGTTGGGTTTCAGGGGCGCTACGCGCCCCAACGCAGGCAAGCCCGCTCGCCACAGAAAGCCCATTCACCAAGGGAAGCCCGACCGTTCCATTCGGGCTGTGAATACCCGGTTATAACGCCGCGGGGCGCAGCGAGTAAGTCTTCAATTGGTGCGCAAAGTCGCGCAACGATTGAATGCCGCTCGCCTCGGCCTCATGCACCCACTCCTTGATCGCGGCCAGCATATCGTGGCCGTTGGAGCTGGTTTTGAGCCAGATCTGTTGCAACGCCAGGCGCTTCTCGTAGATCACTTTCAGGGCGTGGCTGTGTTCCAGCAGGCTTTGGATGCGCAGGTGGTGGCGGTCATCCAGCAGGCTGGTTTCACGCGACAGCAGGCGCTTGGCACGGTGGAATTGGTGGCGCACCGAATGATCAACCTTCCCAAGCTCTTGCTTGACCAGCGGGCCGATAACCAACTTGCGGTACTGGGCCATGATCTGGAAGCGGTTGTTGAGGATCGCCATGGCGGTGTCCATGTCCAAATGGCCCTTGCCCTCCACGCGGTGCGCGATAGGCGCCACGCGCTGCACTTTGGCCAGGCGCAGGAAGCTGAACACTTTGATCCACGCCCAACCCAGGTCGAACTCCCACTTCTTCACCGACAGCTTGGCTGAGTTGGGGTAGGTGTGGTGATTGTTGTGCAGCTCTTCGCCGCCGACGATGATGCCCCACGGCACCAGGTTGGTCGCCGCGTCACGGCATTCGAAGTTGCGATAGCCCACGGCGTGCCCCAGGCCGTTGATGACACCGGCGGCCCAGAAGGGAATCCACATCATCTGGATCGCCCAGATGGTGATGCCGATGGTGCCGAACAGCAGCACGTCGATCACGCCCATGATCGCCACGCCCAGCAGCGGGTAGGGCGTGTAGACGTTGCGTTCGATCCAGTCGTCCGGGCAGTTCTTGCCGTAGATGCGCAAGGTCTCGGGGTTCTCCGCCTCGGTGCGATAAAGCTCGGCACCTTTGCGCAGTACCGTGGACAAACCTTTTATGACCGGGCTGTGCGGGTCATCGACGGTTTCGCATTTGGCGTGGTGTTTGCGGTGGATAGCGGTCCACTCGCGGGTGTTCTGCGCCGTGGTCAGCCACAGCCAGAAGCGGAAGAAGTGTTTCAGGCCGGCATTCAGCTCTAACGAGCGATGGGCTGAATATCGGTGCAGATAGACCGTGACCCCAATGATGGTCACGTGGGTCATCAACAACGTGACTGCAACCAGTTGCCAGGCTGACAGGTCAAGAAAACCGTTGTACCACATAGGCTGTATGGCCCTCTGATAAAGTAAAAAACAGCTCACGCATTATCACTAAGCCTACAAAGAAAACCAGCCGCTCTTTCAGATAGGAGTGACCGGATGTTTCTTATTCTATAATCCGCAGTCTTTGTAGGGCGATTTTGTTTTTTGGGTAAGGATTACTGACTATATGCTGTTTTCGTACCGAGGTGCCTTGGGAGTGGGGCTGGCATACCTGCTGGTTTCCATCGTGTGGCTTCAGCTCGGCAACCACTTATTGATCGAGTTTCTCGATGACCCACGGGATCTGGGGCTCTGGCGTGAGGTGCTCGGGTATGTGTGGGTGGCGCTCAGTGCGCTGGCCATTTACCTGATATGTGCGCGTTCTGCCCGCACCCATCAGCTGCAGCAACCTCTTCAGGAAAACCGCGAGCGCTTGCGCCAAGCTGCCGCCGTGTTCGATTGCACCCGAGAAGGGGTGCTGGTCACCGACGCGCAGGGGCTGATCGTGCACGTCAACCGGGCCTTTATGGAGATAACCGGCTATAGCCGCGAAGACGTAATGGGCGAGCAACCGAGCCTGTTGAAATCCGGGCACCACCCGTCGAATTTTTATCAGCAGATGTTTCAGGCCCTGGAGCGCACAGGCGAATGGAGCGGTGAAATCTGGAACCGGCGCAAAAGCGGTGAAATTTATCCACAGTGGCAAACCATCCGCGTGATCCCGGATGACCAGGGCGATGTCAGTCATTACGTCGCGGTGTTTTCCGACATCAGCGCCATCAAGGATTCCCAGCACGAACTGGCGCACCTCGCCCACCACGACCCGCTGACCGACCTGCCCAACCGCCTGTTGTTCACCGACCGCGCCGAGCAGGCGTTGGCCTCGGCGCAAGTGCACAAGCGCGGCTGTGCCTTGCTGTTGCTGGACCTGGACCACTTCAAAATCATCAACGACAGCCTTGGCCATAACGTCGGCGACCAGTTGCTCAAAGCGGTGGGCGAGCGACTTAAAGGCCTGTTCGGCCCCGGCGTGACCTTGGCGCGCCTCGGTGGGGATGAGTTCGCCGTACTGGCAGAAAGTTGTCCACAGGTGGTGCAGGCCGCCGCGTTGGCGCAACGCATGCTCGATGCCATGAAGCAGCCCTTTATATTTGACGGCCACCAGCTGTTTATCAGTGCCAGCCTCGGCATCAGCCTGTTCCCGAGTGATGCGCTGAGCGCCGAACAGTTGCTGCGTAATGCCGATTCCGCGCTGTTCAAAGCCAAGAGCGCCGGCCGCGAAAGCTACGCGCTGTATACCGAAGAGCTGACCGCGCATGCGCAGAATCGCGTCGAAGTCGCCAGCGAGTTGCGCCGCGCCCTTGATCAGCAAGAACTGCGCGTCTACTACCAACCGGTGCACGACCTGCGCGGTGGCCGCCTGATCGGCGTCGAAGCCTTGGTGCGCTGGGAGCACCCGGAGCGGGGCATGGTGCCGCCGGGCGATTTCATCCCCATCGCCGAACGTAGCGGGCTGATTGCCGACATTGACGCCTGGGTCATGGGCCAGGCCTGCCGCCAGATGTGCGAATGGCTGGCGGGCGGCGCGCCGCTGAGCTTTATCGCGGTTAACGTTTCCAGCCGGTTGTTTGCCCGTCGCGAGCTGTACCAGCAAGTGGCTCAGGTACTGCACACCACCGGCCTGGACCCTGCGTTCCTTGAGCTTGAAGTGACTGAAAGCGCAGTGATGGACGACCCCGAAGTGGCCCTTGAACAGTTGCACCGCTTGCGCGAACTGGGCCTGCAACTGGCAATCGACGACTTTGGCACCGGTTATTCCTCGCTGCTGCGCCTCAAGCGTCTGCCGGTGCAAAAGCTCAAGATCGACCAGGGTTTTGTTGCCGGGTTGCCGTGGGATGAAGACGACGCGGCGATTGTGCGCGTGGTCATTGCCTTGGCGAAAAGCATGGGCATGCAGGTGCACGCCGAAGGCATCGAGCAAGTCGAGCAGGCGCGGTTTCTGTTGGATCAAGAATGCGATATGGGCCAAGGGTATTGGTTCGGGCGCCCAATGCCGGCGCATCAGATTGATTGGTCACGTGCGCCAGCCATTCGATAGGCAACACCGGGCCAATGTGGGAGAGGGCTTGCTCCCACAGTGGAGCTACTCCAGCGTTACTGTTGGCGCTGCTGGCAAAATCCCCTCGCAACCCCACGGCCCGCCAGAAAATTCTTTCTGGTTATATAAACATTCTTAAATAGTATTTTTAAGAATATCCGCGCTTATCTACTATCGCCCTACGCCGCAAGCAGTGCCGCCACTGCGAGGCACTATTCATTTCAGGAGCGAGACCATGAGCGCATCTCTACGTAGCGTCGACGGCCAGGACGAAGCAGCCATTTTGCGTGAGATCCAGAGCGCCTTGCGCGACCTGCGGTTTGGCGCGGTGGAAATCACTGTGCACAACGCCCAGGTCGTACAAATCGAACGCAAAGAAAAATTCCGTTTGCAGAACCCCGGCAACAAACCGGCTTAAGCGACACCGGCGATTCGCATGCCAGACCCGCAACTATAAGAAAAAGCCAACACCCCAGAATTTCAGGAGCCTTCTATGTCGTCGATTCGCCGTTACGCCCTGGCCGCACTGGCCAGTGCTGTGTTTGCAGGTTCCGCTGTTGCCAAGGACTACGAGTTGCTTAACGTCTCGTACGACCCTACCCGTGAGCTGTACCAGGACTACAACGCTGAGTTCACCAACTTCTGGAAACAGTCCCACCCCGGTGACAACGTCAAGATCCAGCAATCTCACGGTGGTTCGGGCAAGCAAGGCCGTGCAGTCATCGACGGCCTGCGCGCCGACGTAGTGACGTTGGCCCTGGCCGGTGACATCGACGAAATCGCCAAGCTGGGTAAAACCCTGCCGGAAAACTGGCAAACCCGCCTGCCGGACGCGAGCACCCCGTACACCTCGACCATCGTGTTCCTGGTGCGAAAGGGCAACCCTAAAGGCATCAAGGACTGGGGCGACCTGATCAAAAAAGACGTGTCGGTGATCACCCCGAACCCGAAAACCTCCGGCGGCGCCCGCTGGAACTTCCTCGCCGCCTGGGCCTACGGCCTGAAAGCCGGTGGCAGCGAAGCCAAGGCGCAGGAATACGTTCAAGCGCTGTTCAAGCACGTGCCGATCCTCGACACCGGCGCTCGCGGTTCGACCATCACCTTCGTCAACAACGGTCAGGGTGACGTGTTGCTGGCGTGGGAAAACGAAGCGTTCCTGGCGCTGAAAGAAGACGGCGGCGCCGACAAGTTCGACATCGTGGTGCCTTCGCTGTCGATCCTCGCGGAGCCGCCGGTGGCCGTGGTCGACAAGAACGCCGAGAAAAAGGGCAACACCGAGATCGCGACCGAATACCTCAAACACCTGTACAGCCCGGCTGGCCAGGAGATTGCGGCGAAGAACTTCTACCGCCCACGCGATGCAGCAGTGGCCGCCAAATACGCCCAACAGTTCCCGAAACTGGACCTGGTGACTATCGACAAAGATTTCGGCGGCTGGAAAACTGCCCAACCGCAATTCTTCAATGACGGTGGCGTGTTCGACCAGATCTACACGGCGCAGTAAGCAACACTACTGGCAGGAGCAAGTTTTCTGTGTGACGCACTCACTGTGGCGGGGGGGCTTGCTTCCGTTGGAGTGCGAAGCGCTCCCAAACCGGTATCCGAGATGCGCTTGATGCATCTGGGTCGCCTGGTTTTGGGGCCGCTTCGCAACCCAACGGGAGCAAGCCCCCCCGCCACAGTGAGCTAACCTTTGCAGGTGCGGCGCGCTCTTACAGTGGTCTCTACCCCGTTAACCAAGGACTCTTATGTCGCGTCGTATTTCCCCCGTCATACCCGGCTTCGGGCTGACGCTGGGCTACACCGTCGTGTACCTCAGCCTGATTGTGCTCATCCCGCTGGCGGCGATGTTTGTACACGCCGCCCAACTCACTTGGGATCAGTTCTGGAACATCATCTCGGCACCGCGCGTGCTGGCGGCGTTAAAACTGAGTTTCAGCACCGCGCTTTACGCGGCGCTGATCAACGGCGTTATCGGCACGCTGCTGGCCTGGGTGCTGGTGCGCTACACCTTTCCTGGCCGCAAGATCATCGATGCGATGATTGACCTGCCGTTCGCCCTGCCCACCGCTGTCGCCGGTATTGCACTGACGGCGCTGTACACGCCCAACGGCCTGGTTGGCCAATTCGCCGCAGACCTCGGCTTCAAAATCGCCTACACCCCGCTGGGCATCACCCTGGCACTGACCTTCGTCACGCTGCCGTTTGTGGTGCGCACGGTGCAGCCGGTACTCGCTGACATCCCCCGCGAAATCGAAGAAGCCGCCGCCTGCCTGGGCGCCAAGCCACTGCAGGTGTTCCGCTACATCCTCGTGCCCGCGTTGTTGCCGGCCTGGTTGACCGGTTTCGCGCTGGCGTTTGCGCGTGGCGTCGGTGAGTACGGTTCGGTGATTTTCATTGCTGGCAACATGCCGATGAAAACCGAGATTTTGCCGTTGCTGATCATGGTCAAGCTCGACCAATACGACTACCGCGGTGCCACGTCGATTGGCGTGCTGATGCTGGTGGTTTCCTTTGTTTTGCTGCTGCTGATCAACTTGTTGCAGCGGCGCATTGAACGTCCATAAGGAGGCGCGGAACATGTCCCAATCGTCTATTTCCGCCGCGTCCTCGGCCAACGCTGCCCGCCGTGGCAGTGCAGTGTCGCGCCGCATCCTGATCGGCCTTGGCTGGCTGGTGTTCTTCCTGTTTTTGCTGCTGCCGTTGTTTATCGTGGTGTCCCAAGGCTTGAAGAATGGCCTCGGCGCGTTCTTCACCGCGATCCTGGAGCCCGACGCGCTGTCGGCCCTCAAGCTCACGGTGATCGCCGTGGCGATTTCGGTGCCGCTTAACGTGGTGTTCGGGGTCAGCGCCGCCTGGTGCGTCAGCAAGTACTCGTTCCGTGGCAAGAGCATTTTGGTGACGCTGATCGACCTGCCGTTCTCGGTATCACCGGTGATCGCGGGCCTGGTCTACGTGCTGATGTTCGGTGCGCAGGGCTTCTTTGGCCCGTGGCTGCAAGAGCATGACATTCAGATCGTGTTTGCGTTGCCGGGCATCGTGCTGGCGACCATTTTCGTCACCGTGCCGTTCGTGGCGCGTGAACTGATCCCGCTGATGCAAGAGCAGGGCACCCAGGAAGAAGAGGCCGCGCGGCTGCTGGGCGCGAATGGCTGGCAGATGTTCTGGTACGTGACCGTGCCGAACATCAAGTGGGGTTTGATCTATGGCGTGGTGCTGTGTACGGCACGCGCCATGGGTGAGTTCGGCGCGGTGTCGGTGGTCTCCGGGCATATTCGCGGCGTTACCAACACGCTGCCGCTGCACGTCGAGATCCTCTACAACGAATACAACCATGTCGCCGCGTTTGCTGTCGCGAGCCTGTTGCTGATCCTGGCGCTCTTCATCCTGCTGCTCAAGCAGTGGAGCGAGAACCGTATCAACCGCCTGCGCAAAAGCGCCGGTGAGGAATAAGTCATGTCGATCGAAGTCCGTAATGTCAGCAAGAATTTCAACGCCTTCAAGGCCCTGAACAGCATCAACCTGGACATCCAGAGTGGCGAGCTGGTGGCGTTGCTCGGCCCGTCCGGCTGCGGCAAAACCACCTTGCTGCGCATTATTGCCGGCCTGGAAACCCCGGATGACGGCAGCATCGTGTTCCATGGCGAAGACGTGTCCGGCCATGACGTGCGTGATCGCAACGTCGGTTTTGTGTTCCAGCACTACGCGCTGTTCCGCCACATGACCGTGTTCGACAACGTGGCTTTCGGCTTGCGCATGAAGCTGAAAAACCAGCGCCCGAGCGAAAGCCAGATCGCGGTAAAAGTGCACGAGCTGCTGAACATGGTGCAGCTCGACTGGTTGTCTGATCGCTACCCGGAGCAGCTTTCCGGTGGCCAGCGCCAGCGTATCGCTCTGGCCCGCGCGCTGGCGGTAGAGCCCAAAGTGCTGCTGCTGGATGAGCCGTTCGGCGCGCTGGATGCCAAGGTGCGTAAAGAGCTGCGCCGCTGGCTGGCGCGCCTGCACGAAGACATCAACCTGACCTCGGTATTCGTGACCCACGACCAGGAAGAGGCCATGGAGGTTGCCGACCGTATCGTGGTGATGAACAAGGGCGTGATCGAGCAAATCGGTTCACCGGGCGACGTCTACGAAAACCCGGCCAGCGACTTTGTGTACCACTTCCTCGGTGACTCCAACCGCCTGCATTTGGGCGAAGACCAGCACCTATTGTTCCGCCCTCACGAAGTGTCGCTGTCGCGCCATGAGCTGGAGGACCACCACGCGGCTGAAGTGCGCGACATTCGCCCGCTGGGCGCCACGACCCGCGTGACCTTGAAGGTCGAAGGCCAGAGTGAGCTGATCGAAGCCGAGGTGGTGAAAGACCACGACAGCCTGACCGGCCTGGCGCGCGGTGAAACGCTCTTCTTCAAACCCAAGGTGTGGCAAAAAGCCTGAACCCACTGCACAACCTGCGTGGGAATGGGCTTTTGTGGGAGGGGTTTGCTCCCTCCCACATTTCAGACCGGTTTAGCCCTTGGATCATGGCGCGTTACCGGCCCGGAACGGGCTTCGATCTGCTGCTTCAGGCCCTGCCGCAACCCCAGCAAAAACGCCAATTCTGCCACCACAAACAACGGCCCGACGATCAGCCCCGACACGTCATCTATAAACGCAGGCTTCTTGCCCTCGTAATAGTGGCCGACAAACTGAATCACCCAGCCCACCACAAACAGGCCGATGCCGCTGCTGAGCCACACCAGCGTGCTGTGCGCTGCCAGCACATGCCCGACCCACACCGACAACCCCATCAACAGCGTCATCAGCACGCCGAGCGCGCGTTCCAGGCGCAGGTAAAACCACGCCGAACACAGCGCCACAACTACCGCTGGCGACAGCCATAACCCGCCCAGCGGCCATTCGGGGCGTGACAGCAGCACAGCTACGGCGACCACAATCAGCGGGATGCCGATAAAGTGGCTGGCGATGTTGCGTGGGTCGCGGTGGTACGCGGCGTATTGACTGAGGTGGTCGACGAGGCTTTTCATTGTTGTTCCTCCTGTAGGATGCTTGATCATGCCCTGCCAGCCTGCGCCTGACTGTCAGGTGGGCGACAATCTTCGGAGTGCTCATGATTGCGGCTAAATGGTACGCCCAACTGGCCAGCGGGCATTGGTTCAGCCACTTGCCTGCCGAGCTTCAGGATAGTCTGTTGGCTGCGGCGCGCCTGCAGGTGCTGACGGCGGGGCAGGCGCTGTTCAAGCGTGGCGATTGCCCGTGCGGGGTGTACGCGGTATTGCAGGGCACCGTGCGTATCAGCGCGGTCAGCGCACAGGGCAAGGAAGCGGTGTTGAGCCTGGTTGAGCCGCCTCACTGGTTCGGTGAAATCTGCCTGTTCGACGGTTTGCCGCGTACCCACGACGCAATGGCCGTCGGCCCTTGCACGCTGTTGCAAGTGCCGCAGCCGGCGCTGCTCAAAATACTCGACAACCGCCCGGTCTATTGGCGGGACATGGCCTTGCTGATGAGCCACAAGTTGCGCCTGTCGTTGATCAACATCGAGCAGATGAGCCTGATGCCTGCAGCCCAGCGGCTGGCCCACCGGTTGTTGATGATCGCCGAAGGCTACGGCGAAACAACCTCGGCGCGGCGCGTGTTGCAGCTGCCCCAAGAGGACCTGGCCGCGATGCTCAGCGTGTCGCGCCAAACCACCAATGCCTTGCTCAAAGCGTTGCAGCAGCAGGGCATTGTCGACTTGAGTTATGGCGCAATTGAAGTGCTCGATTTACCGCGCCTGCGTGCTGCCGCAGGCGCCGCTTGAACTAGGAACCGCGATAGGTCGAGAAGCCGTAAGGGCTCAGCAGCAGCGGGATGTGGTAATGCTGGTCGGCCTGTTTGACCTGAAAAATTACCGGCACTTCTGGAAAGAACGTTTCGCGGTTGGCCTTCTTGTAGTAATTGCCGGTCTTGAACACCACGCGATACTCACCGGGGCTCATGCTGCGGTCGGCCGGGAACAGTTCGGCGATGCGCCCCTGTTGGTTGGTCACACCTTGGGACAGTGGCTGCCATTGGTCGCCCACCTGTTGTTCCAGGGTAACGCTGACACCGGCAGACGGCAGGCCATTCTCCAGGTTCAACACGTGCACGCTCAGCGGGTTGCCAGCGGCCATGGCCAGGTTGCACAGGCCGCTCAGGCTGAGGGCGGCGAGGGTCATGCTTAGCGTTTTCATCGAAGTCTCCATTAATGGGGGATCAAAGGGTGATTTTCAGGCCGATTTGCTCGGCGGCCTGCACCGCGCACGCCTCGGCCTGCACCGCGCACGCCTCGTCCTGCGCGGCGCCGCCGGCACCGGCGATGCCCAGGGCGCCGACCAGTTCTGCGCCTGCAAATAACGGCACGCCACCACCGAGCAACAGCAAGTGGGGCAAGCTGTTAAGGTTGGTTGACTCGGGGTTATTGCGGGCGCGCTCGGCGAACAAGCGGGTTGCGGTTTTTGTCGACAGCGCCGTGTACGCCTTGCGCTGGCTGGCGTCGCTGTTGTGAGGGCCGACGCCATCGGCCCGCAGGCTCAGCAACAGGTTGCCGCCACGGTCGAGTACGGTCAGCGCCGCGGTGCAATGGGCCAGGCCGGCATCGGCGAGTTGTTGCGCGGTGTGCAAATTCAAGTCGGCGTGGCGCGGTAATTGCGGCGCCGCCAGGGCGACGCTGCTGAGGCCAAGGCTCAGGCATAAAGCAATGCGAAACATGGTGAAACCTCCAAAAGGCAGGCGGCCACGTTAGCCAGTGAACGGCGTCAAAAGCCGAACAATTCAATGACAGGTTTGTAATCAAACCAAGAGGTAGGGCATGCAGGTGTTGTTAGTGGAAGACCAGCCGCAACTGGCGCGGCGCATGGCTCAGGGTTTGAGCGAGGCGGGCTTTGCGGTAGAAGTGGCGCCCAATGGCATGGCGGCGCTACGGTTTGTTGAAAGCAACGAGTACGACCTGGTGATTCTGGATGTGATGTTGCCGGGCCTGAATGCCTGGAAGTTGCAGCAGGCGATTCGATTGAAGGGCGACACGCCGCTGTTGTTTTTGACCACGCCGGACGGGATTGAAGACCGGTTGCGTGGGCTGGAATTGCATGAAGACGATTATTTGCTCAAGCCATTTGAGGACAAGGTATTGGTGGCGCGCGTGAGGAAGCTTTTGCGCCGCGATCGCGGGCGCTGATCACGGTTGTAGTGCCTGAGCCACCGCTATCGGGAGCAAGCCCCCCACCTTTGAAATATATCCACAGGTCAAAAATGTGGGAGGGCCGGTGCGACGATTCGACTTGCTCCCGATGAGGCCCTTACTGCTACCGCGACCCATCCCGAAACTGCCCCGGCGTCATCCCGGTCCAGCGCTTGAACGCCCGGTTAAAGCTGCTGGTATCGGCGAACCCGAGCAAATGGCTGATCTCGGCCAATGAACACTGCGGGTCGCGCAGGTGCAACAGCGCCAGATTTTCCCGACACTCATTGAGCAAGGCATCAAACCGGCAACCCTCATCCGCCAGATGCCGCTGCAAACTGCGCAGGCTCAAATGCAACGCCTGAGCGATCCGCTCGGCACTCGGTTCGCCGTCCGGCAATTGCGCTTCAATGGCTGCGCGCACTTTGCGCTCCCAGGTCAGCGGTTGCAGTTGGGCGAGGGTGCGCTTGAGCACGGTTTCGTTGTGTTCGGCCAACTCCGGGTTGGCGTCATCCAAATGGCTGTCGAAGTCGTGGGCGGCAAACTCCAGGCGGTCTTCTTCAGCGCCAAAGAATACCGGCGCGCGAAATACCGTGTGCCACGGCGTCGGATCATCAGGCTCTGGACGCCGCAAATACACTGCCAGCGGTGCGTAGGCCCGGCCCAAGCGGTTGCGGCAGGTGCGCACATAGATCGCCGCAAACGCATCAATCGCTTCCAGCGCCGGTGCCGGGCTGCCCGGCGGTTGCAGCAAGCGAAAGAGGTAACGCTCGCCCTCCCGGCTCAGCTCCAGCGTCAGCGCATCGCTGACCACCTGGTGATAACGCACGATGCGCTCGAACACCTCGCGCAAACTGCCGCTGGCCACCAGCGCATAACCCAACGCATGAAAGGTAGTGGGGCTGACAAACCGCGACACCCGCAGGCCGATCGCCGGGTCGCCGCTGGCCTGCACCGCCAGTTCCCACAGGCGCGTGGTCGCCGACAGCGGGTAGCGCGCGTTGGGGTCGTCCATCTGCTGCGGGTCGAGCCCGGCCTGCGCGCACAGCGCGGCGCTGTCGAGGCCCAAGGCATCAAGTTGCTTGCGCAGGGCGCGGGTCCAACTGGCGAGTGAAGTGGGTTCGGTCATGGCGATTGGCGCTTGCGGTCAACAGGTTGGCGTGTGGGGCTGATGCTCTGGCGCACCGCTTGGGCCAGGATGCATCCATCACTGCACAAGAGGATGGGAGCATGGACGGTACTTCTGCAAGTCCCCAACAGATGAACGCACACCAGCGTTCGGCGCGCATTCGCGAAGTGGTGCTCGCCGAAGGCGTGAGGTTGCGCCAGCAACACCCGTGGTTGCTGCATCAGGACGCGCTGGGCGCGGGCATCCTGGCGTTTGCGCTGCTCGGCATGCTCGGCTCGGCGGCGCTCTACATAACCGGGTACATGGCCTGGTGGGTGTGCCTCCTGCTGAACGCTTTTCTTGCCTCACTGACGCACGAACTGGAACACGACCTGATCCACAGTATGTATTTTCGCAAACAGCGCCTGCCGCACAACCTGATGATGGGCCTGGTGTGGCTGGCGCGGCCGAGCACGATCAACCCGTGGGTACGCAGGCACCTGCACCTTAACCACCACAAATTTTCCGGCACCGAAGCCGATATGGAAGAGCGCGCCATCACCAACGGTGAGCCGTGGGGTTTTGCGCGGTTGCTGATGGTCGGCGACAACGTGATGTCGGCGTTCATCCGCGTGCTGCGCGCCAAGACATGGGGCCACAAATTCAAGATCCTCAAGCGTGCGCTGCGGGTGTACGCACCGCTGGCGTTGCTGCATTGGGGCGCGTGGTATGTGTTCTTGGGCTTTCACGCGGCGCAGGGTATTGCGATGCTTATGGGCACGCCCATCGACTGGTCGGCCGGCACGTTACAGGTCATGCAGGTGATCGATATCGCCGCCGTGGTGATCATCGGCCCCAACGTGCTGCGCACTTTTTGCCTGCACTTTGTCAGCTCCAACATGCACTACTACGGTGATGTGGAGTTGGGCAATGTGATCCAGCAAACCCAAGTATTGAACCCCTGGTGGATGTGGCCGTTGCAAGCGTTTTGCTTCAACTTCGGCAGCACCCACGGCATCCATCACTTCGTGGTCAAAGAGCCGTTTTACATCCGCCAGATGACCGCCAGGGTGGCGCATAAAGTCATGGCCGAGATGGGCGTGCGCTTCAATGATTTCGGCACCTTTGCGCGAGCCAATCGGCTGCAGCCGCAGGTCTAGGTGCCGCTTCTGTGGCGAGCGCGGCTATTGCGGCGAGCGGGCTTGCTCGCGTTGCGCTGCGTAGCAGTCCCTGTCATGAACAATGCATGACTTCAGGCACTCCTCAGCGCCTGGTTTTCCACCGCCAGCAGGCTCTCGATCAACGCCTTCGCCGCAGCCGACAGGCGATCCCCCGCCCGGCTGATCACCCCGCAGCGGTTGTTCAAACTGTCCAGTGCAGGCGGCAGATTGCGCCAGTGCAACACGCGTAACTCGCCGCCGCCGAACGCCTGGGCAAAGGCCTCTTCGGACCCCAGACCGATAGCGTTCGACTGCTGCACCACGGTAGCCAGCGCAGCGAACAGCTCAAGCTCGACAGCCGGCGCAAAGTCGATGCGCCCGCTGAGGTTGGCGAGTATTTTTCGAATGCCGGGTGCGATCAGCGGGGTTGCCAGCGGGTAGTCGAACAAGTCGTTGGTGGACAGGCTGTCCTTGGCCAGCAGCGGGTGCCCGTCGCGGCAGAAAAACACCGTGCGGCGGGGCGTCAAGGCTTGGGTCTGGAAATTCGGATCAGCTTCGAAGTGACGCACATCGGCGATAAAAAACTCGATCTCTTCACGGTTCAGGCTGCGGCCGAGTCTTTCCCAGTTATCGACCTGCAAGCGGCTGCGTACCTTGGGGTAGGCGGTCATAAATCGCGCGATTGCCTGTGGCACCAAGTGCACTGCCGCCACCGCATCGCTGCCAAAACGCACCTCGCCAGCGTCAAGTTTGGTCATGCGCGTAACTTCATGGCTCAACAATGCCGCACCTTGCACAAGGCTCAACGCGTGTTGCAGCACCACCTGGCCTTCCGGTGTCGGGCGCAGGTCTTTATTGGCGCGGTCAACCAGCACGCAGCCCAGCTCCTGCTCCAGCCCCTGAATGCTGCGGCTGAACGCCGGCTGAGTGATGCCCATGGCATCTGCGGCGCGCACAAAACTGCGATGCTCGTTGAGCGCGATGAGGTAGCGCAGTTGGCGAAGGTCCATGGTGTGCCCGGCGTCCTTTAAAGAACCGGGATTTTAAGGTCAGCGCTTATTCCGTCAACAATGCTTTGTTGTTTTTTATAGATCTTAAATGCATATATATAGAGCGACCGAACCGAAAGTCCGGCCACGCCCGCCATCAACCCGCCCCGCCGTGCGCTTACTTCAACTTATAGGCCTTTGCCCCTCCGTTTGGCCTGCTTCCCAAATTACCGTAATTTTCTATTCGGCCATTCAGCACGGTGAAAACATGGTCGTTTTGGGCCATGACGCCAGGTACGCCATTGGCCAGTTCCTTTGCGCTGGTGCGCTGCACATAGTTTCTCAAGCCCAGGCGCTGCAGCCCTTCCTGGGTGTTTTCCCACGTGTCGAGGGTCTTCACGGCTGCGGCAAAACTGCGCGACGCGGTGCCGTCGTTGTTTTCCATCTGTGCCCGTTTGGCACTGACCGCGTACATGAAGTTGGCATCGTTAAGCATCTTCTGGTTGCTGCCTTTGAACCCTGAGTGGGCAGCTGCGTATTTAAGCTCAGCAGTGGTCACATGGAAGGTTTTGTTAGGCGCGTCTCTCATCTTGACGTCCACACCGTCTTTAGTTTGTTCGACGGACGCGTAGACCTCTTTCGGGCCGCCGAATCGTTGCATTGCCGCCTTGATGCCCGCGACGGTCACGCAATTCATGCTGCCTCGCTTCTGCGAGAATCCATTTATCAGCGCATCTGGCGTATAGGGTTTTCCGGGTTTTGGCGCGTTGTCTGGTAGGTCTTTGGGTGTGGGTTTCGCGTCTGGCGGCGTCTTCTTTTCATCCAACCCAGCCAACAGCGTTTCGATGGCGGTCACCATCGAGCGCACTAAGCTCAGCATCTCCTGCAGCGGCTGCTTGCCGTCGGTGGTGTCAGCTTTGGCGGTTGTTGAACTGGAGGCGGGGCTCTTTGAATTAGCCGGGCCAAAGCTAATCGACTGAGGCCCTTTCGTAGGGCGTGGCGCGCGGCGCGCGGGCGGTTGCGTGTCGGCCGGTGCGCTACTGGGCGGGTGGCCGTTGAAGGTGTTTATGATCAGGGAGTAGATATTCATGGGCTCTCCAGTCCAGTGCGCTCCGCCAATGCAGGAGCAGCCAGGCGTATTAGCGACTATGTGCCGACGTGCAAGCAGGCCCGCCGTATCAACCCTTGGTGGTTCCTGACGGTTTGGGGTTCCAGTGATGAGAGTGGGAAACGCGGACTTGGGCAGGCTGCCGGTTCTGACGTTTGAGCCGCCAATCGGCCGCAAAACCATGCTTTCCATGAATATTTTGTATGCCTCAAAGGCATCGACATTCAGCGTTTGTTCGCTAAGCCACGTAGTACGGGGCTTTGACGTTTCAGAATATTTCGCTTATTCGATCAGGGCATATATTTAACTTTAAAGGTTACTTTAAGAGATAAGCGTCTAGCCCCGATGATTCAGCCCTCGACGGCCTACCAGGCAGGCCTGTCGGTTTTTTTGTTTCAAAATCGTAGGGAGTGAATCAATGGGCAATGTCCAGACCGCCGCCAGTGCACCCGAGGCGCAGTGGCGCCAGGCACCGGGTGGTGAGTTGGTCGACCTTGGCCGGCAGCACCGCACGCCATTGGGGCAACTGCGGTTGCAGAAAACCCCGAAGCGCTTTTCGAGTCGCCGTGAAGGGATTCTGTTGGCGTTGCTGGTGTTGGCCCTGCACGGTGCGGTGATTTATTGGGTGAGCCAGAAACCGACGCCGGTGCTGCCGATTGTGCCGCCGGAAATTCCGCCGATGACTATCGAATTTTCCCGGCCGGCGCCGCCGGTGGTTGAACCGCCACCGCCTGTACCGCCACCGCCACCGCCCCCAGTGGTCGAGCCACCGCCGCCGGTGGTGGATGAATTGGCCGCCAAACCGGCGCCGCCAAAACCGATTCCAAAACCGAAACCCAAGCCGGTACCGAAGCCCGAGCCCAAGCCCGCACCGAAACCGGTCGAGCAACCGCCTGCGCCTCCAACGCCTGCACCGCCGGCGCCTGCGCCAGTAGCGCCGCCCGCGCCGGCGCCGGTGACTCCCGCGTCGGCCAACGCCGCGTACTTGAAGAACCCGGCGCCCGAATACCCTTCGCTGGCTCAGCGGCGTGGTTGGGAAGGCACGGTGTTGCTGCGCGTGCACGTACTGGCCAACGGCAAGCCGGGTGAGATCCAAATCCAAAAGAGCAGCGGTCGCCAGCAACTCGACGACGCCGCACTGACCGCCGTGAAGCGTTGGAGCTTCGTGCCGGCCAAGCAGGGCGATGTGGCTCAGGACGGCTGGGTCAGCGTACCGATCGACTTCAAGATTCACTAACTATTCGGCAGCGGTGTGTTGTGCACGCCGCGACCTGCACAGAGGGAAAACATCATGGCATTAGCATCTCCACTTGAATCCATCGAAAGCGCGGTGATCTGGCTGCTGGTGGTCTTTTCGGTCGCGACCTGGGGCTTTGCCCTGCTCAAAGGCCTGCAGTTCGGTCGCCTCAAGGCGCAGGATCGCAAGTTCCATAAACAGTTCTGGGCGGCGTCCAGCCTCGACGCGGCCGCTGAACTTGCCGAAACCCAGCCCGGCGCCGCCGCCCGTGTTGCACAGGCCGGTTATGCCGCGATTCAGGTCGGCGATGCGCCGCACGCGGCAGACCTGAGCCAGGCGATTAATCACCAGGACCGCCTCGAACGCGCCTTGCGCCAACAGATCGTGCGTGAACGCCGCTCCCTCGAAACCGGCTTGGCCGTAGTCGCCAGTATCGGCAGCACCTCGCCGTTTATCGGCCTGTTCGGCACCGTGTGGGGCATCATGGAAGCGCTCAAGGGCATCAGTGCCGCCGGTTCCGCCAGCCTCGAAACCGTGGCCGGGCCGATTGGCGCAGCGCTGGTCGCGACCGGCGTGGGTATCGCCGTCGCCGTACCGGCGGTGCTGGTCTACAACTACTTTTTACGCCGCCTGAAGCTGACCGCTGCTGACCTGGATGACTTTGCCCACGACTTCTACAGCCTCGCGCAGAAAAATGCGTTCCGCGTACTGCTGCATCCGGCGTTGACCAAAACCGCGGCTGCCAGCCCGCAAAAAGTCAAAGAGGCGTCTTGAGATGGCCTTCTCCACGCAAGACAGTGATGAGGTACTGAGCGAGATCAACGTTACGCCGCTGGTCGACGTGATGCTGGTGCTGCTGGTGGTGTTTATCGTCACCGCGCCGCTTTTGACCAACTCGATTCCGATCAACCTGCCCAAGACCGAGGCCGTGGCACCGGTCGAGCAGAAAGATCCGCTGGTGGTGAGTATCGACGGCGCTGGCAAGCTGTTCATCAACAAGGATGAAATTCAGCCGGGTTTGCTCGAGTTCAACCTGCAAGCGGCCAAGGCCAAAGACCCCGAAGTGCGAGTGCAACTGCAGGCCGATGATGGTGTGAATTACGGCGAAGTGGCGCGAGCCATGGCGTCTATTGAACGCGCGGGTATCACCAAGCTGTCGGTGATTACTGCACGATAGGTATGGGCAAGCTTCGAGCTTCGAGCTTCAAGCTGCAAGTTAGAGCGGATCTGCTTTTACTTGAAGCTTGCCGCTTGCCGCTCAAAACTGTTTTAGGCCGTCTCCTTGGCAGGGTGCGGCCTTTTTTTTGTTTGTAATTTAATGCATGTGTCCAGATGTTGTGATTGTAAGATGTTTATATATTTTTGGATGTTTCGTTGCGTGCAATTCGCGGCGATCTGATTATTCTGGTCGGCACACGGAGAAGTTCTATTAAAGGATAAATGGACATGGCTATACGCTTTCCTATTCAGGTAATACGCGAATTTGTTAACCCACCGGCACACGTGCCCGCTGTTGAAGAAACAAAAATTGTCGCCCCTTTGCCGCCCGGTAGATCAGGCCCCGCGCACCCACTCGCTCATGCGCGGTCAAGTTATGCCGAAAACACCAATCAAAACAGTCCCTCACAAAACACTGAATCAGCTGATGGCACCAGAGGCCAGGGCGCAGGACGTTTCGCACTCAAGCACAATGCCAATATCGATAACTATATACATCAGCACTTGGCCGATTTTGCTTCTCCAGAAAAAGCAATTGCAAACATGCTTGCGGAGAAAATAAAGCAGCGCTGGGGGCTCGACGTTGACCCGGATAAAACCTATCTGGTTACTTTCAAAAACAATGGTGACACCGAGAAGGATGTTGTAGAAAAAATTACGCTGACGCAGGCAGCGTTGAAAAACAGACAGGACGTGCCCATTGAAGATGATGAAGGGTGGTTTCGAAAAACCGCTCAGTATTTTTCACCGTTGATGTATGGCTATAACCAAATAGACCACTGGGTGAAGGCCGCGAACACTCGACAAGCTATTTATCAAGCGCCCAAGCCGCCCGCGTCATCTCCTTATACGTCGGCTACTAAAGTCGCTATACCCGTCGATGCGTTCAAAACACTGGTATGGGATACGGACAGGACCCAGCTTTATAAAAACATGCTTGACGGGTTTTGGGAAAAACACACGGCTACCTATGATTCACTGAGTAAAATTTCCTTTGTTAAAGCTATCAATCTACAACGTCTGGAAGGGACGCTTGGGCCTATCGAGGCGAAACTCGCCCAGCGAGCCCTGGGCGCTGCTGCACAGAAGGAATGGTCCGAGCTAACGGTTCAGGACTTTACCAACCCCGCCGTCAAAGACCCGGATCTGCACATCGGTTTACTGAGCATCTACGGCTCGCAGTCTGCGGACTTGATGTGCGTGACGGATAAGAAAACCCAACTGACATTGCTCTATATTCCAGGTAACTCCTCGCCGATACATCGTTTCGACAATCCAGAGCAAATGAAGAAGTGGCTGGCCAAGCAGGCTTCTGATCCCGTAAAGCGCGAATCGCTGTTGACGCACTTCTCCCTGAAGGATCAGGCGCACAAAACATTTTTCGAAGGGGTACGCCAAACCCTTGAAGGGCTGGGCGCCTGGTCCGATGCGCAGGAGCCAGGCAGCTCCTTTTTTGACAGGATCAATGACTGGTCGCCAGACCGCTACATCACCGTTGATGCAGTGAGTGGTGATCCTTTTCAAGAGGTGTTGGTTCGACAAAAAGCGCGCTCTTACTCTGATGCGGAAAATGCGATCGTCAGCGACAATGACTACACGAAGGACAAAATAGCTCAGGGCGTGGAAGAGGCGTTAAAAGTCGCAATGTTCATGACGCCTTTGGCAATGGTCATGCCGGAAGCCGCGATAGCACTGGATGTTTTCTATCTGGCAGCGGGGGCTACTCAGGTGGGCATCGGTATCGACGATGTCACCAAGGGGAAAGCGGCCGGCACTGACCGCATCGTTTTCGGCGTATTGAACGCGGTGCCGCCCTTGGTCACTCATGTAGGCGCGCCGCTTGCAAAAGCGCTGACAGCGTCAAGGCTGTTGAACCAAGTGTCGAGTGAGGGAGCAGCAGCCGGGGTTGAAGTGGGAGCCCAAGTGACCGCTCAAACCGGCGTACAGGAGCGCCCATTTTTCAACCCGCCTCAACGCGTTAACGGCAGAATCGGCTACCCGATGAGCCCTGTTTCGCCGCCCGTGATCGTTGAAGAATTCACAGTTCCCATGGACGATGTTCATAAGTTTGCCATGAACAAAAATAATATTTTTGTTAACGGCTACTCATGCCCAGTCAAGTACGACGTAGCGGCGGGCCTGTGGCGTGGACTTAACGAAGAAGGTCAGGTGAAGGATATTTTTTATTGGCGTGAAGGCGCCGATCAGTGGGCGTCCGGTACTAAAGCTGAAGCACTTGTGGGTAAGCGCAATGGACCTGTCTCCTTGACTCATAAAACGCTGAAGTTGCCGATGTTGCCGTCGATACCGTCAAACGCTACGCAGGTACCCAAGGTCATCCATTATTTTTGGGCAGGCAATGAGATGCCTGAACATTTGATCGAGAACATCATTGAAAACTCAAGAAAAAGTCCAGGGTATAAATCTATTGTTCACGTCGATGGCAACAATGAAAGTATTTTTCAGAAAATAAAGTCCGAATTGGACCACAAGGTGGGCGGCCTTGAAGTGCAGGACCTGCAAAAAGACGAAGCGTTTCGAGAACTGAGTGCCAGTAACTATGGTGAGATGTATCAGTATTTTCGCGCAGGGCAGGGGCAAAACCTCTCGGCTTCGTCGGACGTCATGCGCGTTGCACTGATCAAGAAATACGGTGGGATATACCTGGATACCGACGACACGCTCACCGTTAACGTGGGGAATGTCGTGCTGAACGCCGCGCCAAATGACATTTTACTGAACGGGCATGTGAAGTATGAGCCCGCGGATTTCAGCGGGTTTAATACCAGTAATTTTGCCAGCCACGCAGACAACCCGCTTCTCGCTGAGATTCTGGAAACGTCCTATCAGCGATATAAAGCTAACAAGGAATGGTTGAAGGCCAATCGGCCTTTACTCAGCAGTCATCCGACCGCCGCGGAAGAGCAGGTATTTAAAATTTATCAGAAGAAAATTTTCGAGATAACGGGGCCCAGCATGGTGAACGATGTCTTGCACGCATCAGAGTATGGCCTGTTACCGGTAAGTGAAGACTTGGTCGAGCTGATGAATGCCGACGTTAAACTCCCCGATGACTATCACCAACGACTGGGGCAGGCGTTGGCTTATTATGAACCGATGAGAAGCAAGTTTGGGGTGACCATTGGCGCAGAGGGGTCGATGAATCATTCTCGCTGACCCTCGGTCAGTTCCGCCTCCGATGGCTCGCTGTCGGGGGCGCAGTGCTTATGAGTGTTGGAGCGAAGTCGCCGGGCAAGGCATGGCGCGGTTTAAAGCGTGAATTCATTTTGGTTATTAATAAATTCTTTTTTATTCCTTATTGGGTGAGTGACTCCCCCCTATACTGGTCAGCAACGCTAAACGCTGCAGGAGGGCACACCCATGCACAGCGAGTCGATTCGTTATCTGATCGTGCCGGGCTGGCAAGGATCGCCAGAAGAACATTGGCAAAGCCATTGGCAGAACAGCCTGCCTAACAGTGCGCGCGTGGAGCAGGCCGATTGGCTGACGCCGCGTCGCGAAGACTGGGTGGCTGCGCTGGCCGAGGCGATTGCTGCCGACAGCACGCCGGTCATTCTGATCGCCCATAGCCTGGGTTGCATCACCGTCGCGCATTGGGCCGCCACCGCGCCTGTGCAGTCTTTACGTCAGGTGCGCGGCGCTTTACTGGTGGCTCCGGCGGACGTCGAACGGCCTGCCTGTTCGCCCGCGCTGCGCAATTTCGCACCGATTCCGGTTCACCTGTTGCCGTTTCCCAGCCAAGTGGTCAGCTCCGACAACGACAGTGCCGTCAGCGCCCCACGCGCGTTGGAACTGGCACGTCACTGGGGCGCCGAAGCGGGCATTTTGTCTGGCGCCGGCCATATCAATGTGAAGTCCGGCCACCAGCGCTGGGAGCAGGGTTTTGCCTACCTTTATCGCCTGCAAAACCGCCTTGAGCACCACGCCCGGCGTAGTGCCTGAATTTTTTCAACGCCCCGTCCCTAGTGGATTCGGGGCGGGAGCCTGCCATGAGTCATGACACATTCGGCCAGCCGCTGCTGACCTTCCCCGATGCCGAAAAAAGCCCGCTGAGTATCCGCGCCAAAGCCTTGGTGTTTGTCGACCCACGCTCGCGCAAGCTGCGCGAAGACCTGGAAAGCCTCGCGCCGCGTGCCTTGCCCGTGCTGATTCGCGGCGAGACCGGTAGCGGTAAAGAATTGCTGGCGCGGCATATCCACCGTGGCAGCGACCGCACCGGGCTGTTTGTCTCGGTTAATTGCGGCGCGATCAGCCCCACGTATGCCGACGCTGAACTGTTCGGCTACGCCGCCGGTAGCCACAGTGGCGCGGCCAGCAGCCGCGCCGGGTGGTTTGGCTCGGCCAACGGCGGCACCTTGTACCTGGATGAGATCGGCGACTTGCCGTTGCCGATCCAGGTCAAATTGCTCGCCGCCCTGGAAAACCACGAGGTCACTCGTGTGGGTGCTCATCAGCCCAGCCCGGTGGATGTGCGCCTGGTCGCTGCTACCAGCATCGACTTGGCGCAGGCGGTGGCGGTCGGCAAGTTTCATGAGCGGCTGTTCCATTATTTGAGCGAAGGCCGACTCGACCTGCCGGCGCTGCGCGAGCGCACCGGCGACATCTTGTCGCTGGCTGAATACTTCCTCGGCATTTACAGCCAGCGCCTGGATTTACCGGTGCCGCTGATCAGCGACGCCGCCCAACGCGTGCTGGAACACCACAGTTGGCCGGGCAATACGCGTGAGCTGGAAAACGTCATTCACTTTGCGTTGCTGGTCAGCAGTGGCGATGAGATTTTGCCTGAACATTTGAATTTGCCGACGGCGGGCTCAGCGCTGGAGCAAGTGCAGCGGATTTTCGCGAGTGCCAGCCCTGCTGAGCAGCAAACACTGCTTAAATTCCTGTATGAGCAAAATGGAATATCAACGTGAATAAAAGATATTGTTCGGGAATAAAAAATCTAGGTATTGTCCACCGCATGCCGCGATAGCACTTCGCTGGCACACCACAAAAACGGTCGTCAGAGACGCCCCGGAATTTCGATAAGGACACTGCATGAAAAAGGTTCTGTTGTTTACCGCACTGGCGGCTGCCCTGACTGCCAGCTTCGCCCAGGCCAATGAGAAACTGGTCGTGGCCGCGACCCCGATCCCGCACGCCGAGATCCTTGAACTGGTCAAACCGACCCTGGCCAAAGAAGGCGTGGATCTTGAGATCAAAGTATTCACCGACTACGTGCAGCCTAACGTGCAAGTGGCCGAGAAGCGTCTGGACGCCAACTACTTTCAGACCCTGCCGTACCTGAAAAACTTCAACGAAGGCAAAGGCACCAACCTGGTCACCGTGATCGGCGTGCACGTTGAACCCTTCGGCGGCTACTCGAAGAAAATCAAGAAAATTGAAGATTTGAAAGATGGCGCTACTGTCGCCATCCCGAACGAAGGCTCCAACAGTGGCCGCGCGCTGTTGCTGCTGCAAAAGAATGGTCTGATTACCCTGAAAGACCCGACCAATGCCTTGGCCACGCCAAAAGACATCGCCAGCAACCCGAAGAACCTGAAATTCAAAGAGCTGGAATCGGCCCTGCTGCCGCGCGTACTCGACCAGGTTGACCTGGACCTGATCAACACCAACTACGCGCTGGAAGCTGGCTTGAACCCAGCGAAAGACGCGCTGATCATCGAAGACGCCAAGTCGCCGTACGTCAACTTCCTGGTGGCTCGCCCGGACAACAAAGACAGCGACGCAATCCAGAAGCTGGCCAAGGCGCTGACCAGCCCGGAAGTCAAAGCCTTCATCGATGCGAAGTACAAAGGCGCGGTAGTGCCTGCGTTCTGATGTAACTCAAAACCCCCTTCAAGGTTTGAACGCCGACGGCTACCACAGCGTCGGCGTTTTTTTATGCCTGGATCAAAAACACTTTTTTTGTGGGAGCGGGCTTGCTCGCGATGCAGGCACCTCGGACCCTCAGGTACACCGAGTTGATGCCATCGCGAGCAAGCCCGCTCCCACAGTTGACTGCGTTCTGCATGGGAGATGGGTTGGGGCAAGGGGGTTATCTGTTTGGGTGATATGAATATGCTATTTGGGTATTTAAATTTTACTTTTTATACCTTTAAAGTTCGCGCTACCCGGCGTTACCCACGCCGGTTCGTATTGCGCTCGCTGCATACCCTTGCGGCGTCATGGACCCCAGATGACCTTCGATTTCGCATTTATCCTCAGCACCTTGCCGGCGTTTCTCAACGCCGTGGGGGTGACGCTGCAAGTCGGCCTGATCGCCATTGCCACCTCCTTGCTGGTGGCGCTGATCAACGCGTCGCTGCTGGTGTTTCGCACGCCGTACCTGTCGCGCCTGGTGGCGGTGTACGTGGAGCTGGCGCGGAACACGCCGCTGCTGATCCAACTGTTCTTCGTGTATTTCGCCTTGCCGGCGCTGGGTTTCAATATTTCCGGCTTCTGGGCGGCGATCATCACCCTGACGTTTCTCGGCGGTGCTTACCTCACCGAAGTGCTGCGCGCAGGTGTGGAGGCGGTGCCGCTGGCGCAGATCGAGTCGGGCAAGTCCATCGGCTTGTCTGACTGGCAACTGCTGCGTCACGTGATTCTGCCCCAGGCCGGCATCCTCAGCCTGCCGGCACTGTTTGCCAATTTCATCTTTCTGCTCAAGGAGACCACCGTGGTTTCCGCCGTGGCGGTGCCGGAGATTCTCTACACCACCAAGAGCTACATCGCGCTCTACTACAAAACCTACGAAATGCTCGCCGTGCTGACGCTGATTTGCGTGCTGTTGTTCTTGCCGCTGTCGCTGCTGCTCAGCCGCCTGGAAAGGAGGCTCCAGCATGGCCAGTTCGGGTCTTGAATTGTTGTGGGTGTCGTTGCCGCAACTGGGCAAGGGCGCTGCGCAAACCCTGTCTATTTCGTTTTTGAGCATTGCCTTCAGCACCCTCGGTGGCGTGCTGTACGGCGTGCTGCGCACCTTGAATAACAGGCTGATCAACACAGTATTGCGTGTCTACCTGGAGCTGTTCCGGGCGATTCCAGTGCTGGTGTGGTTGTACTTGCTGTTTTTCGGCCTGCCGATTTTCTTCGGCCTGAGCATTCCGAGTTTCTGGTGCGCAGTGCTGGTGTTGTCGTTGTGGGGTGCCAGCGAGGTGGGCGAAGTGGTGCGCGGCGCCTTGCATTCGCTGCCGCGTGGCCAGCGTGAAGCCGGGTTGTCGATCGGCTTGTCTGGCCCGCAGTTGTACGGCTACGTGTTGCTGCCCCAAGCCCTGAAACGCATGACGCCGCCGACCATCAACGTCTACACACGCATCATCAAGACCAGCTCGCTGGCGGTGCTGATCGGCGTGGTGGACGTGATCAAGGTCGGCCAGCAAATCATCGAGCGCACCTACGAATCAGTGTTGATCTACGGCGCGCTGTTCCTGTTTTTCTTCTTTATTTGCTACCCGTTGTCGGCCGCCTCCAAGGTGCTGGAACGGCGCTGGGCCCAAGCATGAGTGCATTGATCGAGTTTCAGGGTTTCAACAAATTCTTCGGCGACCAGCAGGTGCTCAAGGGCATCGACCTGAGCGTGCAAAGCGGCGAAGTGGTGGTCATCCTCGGCCCCAGCGGTTGCGGCAAAAGCACGTTGCTGCGCTGCCTGAACGGGCTGGAAGTTGCGCACAGCGGGCACCTGCGCTTTGCCGGCAAGGAGCTGTTGGATAAGAGCACCGACTGGCGCCGAGTGCGCCAGGACGTGGGCATGGTGTTCCAGAGCTATCACCTGTTCCCGCACATGAGCGTGCTCGAGAACATTTTGCTCGGCCCGCTGAAAGTGCAAAAACGCGAGCCTCGCGAAGCCCGTGCCCAAGCGGAAACACTCTTGCAGCGCGTCGGCCTCGCCGACAAACGTGACGCCTTCCCGCGTCAGTTGTCCGGTGGGCAACAGCAACGCATCGCGATTGTCCGCTCGTTGTGCATGAACCCGCAGGTCATGCTGTTCGACGAAGTCACCGCAGCCCTTGACCCGGAGATGGTCAAGGAAGTGCTGGAAGTGATTCAGGGCCTGGCCCGCGATGGCATGACCTTGCTGATCGTCACGCATGAAATGGCCTTCGCCCGCGCGGTCGCCGACCGCGTGGTGTTTATGGAGGCCGGTCGCATCCTCGAACAAACCACCCCCGAAGAATTCTTTACGAACCCGCAAACCGCACGCGCGCAGCAGTTTCTGGAGAAGTTCTCCTTTGTTTCAACACTGCCCAAAAAAACCAAGGAACTGGAGCTGCCATGAAAAAATTACTGCTGCCACTGTTTGCCGTCGCCTTACTGGCCGGCTGCGACAAGAAGGCCGAAGAGCCGGTCAAACCTGCCGCCGCTGTGAGCTACCTCGACAAAATCAAAGCGCGCGACAAGCTGATCGTCGGCGTATTCACCGACAAGCCACCGTTCGGCTTTGTAGATGAAGCCGGTCGTTACGTTGGTTTTGATACCGACATCGGCCGCCAATTCGCCAAAGACCTGCTCGGCGATGAAAACAAAGTCGAGTTTGTCGCCGTGGAGCCGGCCAGTCGTATTCCGTTCCTGCAGAGCGACAAGGTTGACCTGATCCTTGCCAACATGACCGTAACCCCTGAGCGCAAGGAAGCGGTGGACTTCACCAACCCCAACCTGAAAGTCGCGGTGCAGGCCTTGGTACCGCAAGACAGCTCAGTGAAAAGCCTGGATGACCTGGCCACCCGCACCACCATCGTCACCACCGGCACGACCGCCGACATCTGGCTGACCAAGCACCACCCGGACTGGAAACTGCTCAAGTTCGAGAAGAACTCCGAGTCGCTGCAAGCACTGTCGGCCGGGCGGGGCGATGCGTATGCACAAGACAACCTGGTGCTGTTCAGCTGGGCCAAGCAGAACCCGGGCTACCGCGTGCTGGAGGAGAAACTCGGTGATGAAGCGCCGATTGCGCCAGCGGTGAAAAAGGGCAATATCGAACTGCGCGACTGGGTGAATGCCGAGTTGGCGAAATTGGGTGAGGAGAAGTTCCTGCTCAAGCTTTACGATCAATATGTGCGCAAAGAGCTGAGCGACGAGACCAAGCCCGAGAGTGTGATTGTTGAAGGCGGCAAGTGGCAGGGCTGATTTTGCGCTGACTGTTCTACCGCTATCGCTAGCAAGCCCGCTACCGCCTTTGAGTGTGTTCACAAATCAAAATGTGGGAGCGGGCTTGCTCGCGATGCGGCCCTTACAGGCGCCACCTACTCAGGCCAATGCCAGGCCGGCGCATCCAAAATCACCTGGCCCACAATCCGCGTCTCGCCCATCACCTTCTCCAGCACAATCGAATTGCACGCCTCATCCTGCTGCAACGCCGCAATCAAGCGGCTGGCATGCGACACCACCCACACTTGGCATTGCCGGGATGCCTGGATAATCAAGCGCGCCAACGCCGGCAGCAAATCCGGGTGCAGGCTGGTTTCCGGCTCGTTCAGCACCATCATCGTCGGCGGCCGTGGCGTCAGCAGCGCTGCGATCAGCAGCAGGTAACGCAGGGTCCCGTCTGACAGTTCCGCTGCGGATAACGGGCGCAGCAAACCTTCCTGATAAAACTCAATCGCAAAACGCCCGCCCTGCAGCGGTTGGATGTTCAGGTGCGCCCCCGGAAATGCATCGCTCACCGCCCGCTGTAATGCCGCCGGGTCGCCGATTTCGCGGATGGTTTGCAGGGCCGCCGCCAAATCGCGCCCATCGTGATGCAACACCGGCGTGCGCGTGCCTAATTGTGGTTGGCGGACGGGGGCATCCACATCGCTGCGAAAGTGGTCATAAAAGCGCCAGCCACGAATGCTTTCACGCAGCAGCAATACCTCGGGTGAGCCACGCAGGCTGCCGACCTGATCGAACAGGCTATGGTAGTTCGGTGTGTGCTGGGCCAATACATCCCAGCTACGGCCTTCGCGCGCCCGAACCATCGGCCCGGAGCGCTGCACCAGCAGGCTGGCCGGGCGGTAAACGGGACCGGCCCAGATGCATTCCTTTTTCACTTCCGGGTCCAGCGAGAAACACGACTGGCTGGGTTCGGGCATTCCCAGGGAAATGGCGTAGCTGAAATCTTCCCCCGCAAACCCCAGGCGCAGGCGTTTGACACCGTTGCGCACGATGGGCTCCACCGGCACGTCGCGGTTGTGCATGCGCCGGCTGATGGTTTCCGGCCCGGCCCAGAAGGTCGAGTCCAGCCCGCCTTCACGCGCCAGGGCATTGATCACCCCGCCCTGAGCGGTTTCGGCCAGCAGGCGCAGGGCGCGGTACAAGTTGGACTTGCCGCTGCCATTGGGCCCGGTGACCAGATTCAACCGGTCCAGCGGTACCACCAACTTATTGATCGAGCGGTAATTGGCCACCGCGAGGGTGTTCAGCATGGGAGAGTTCGCGATTAGAGGGAGGTTGCATGTTAACCGCGTTGACACAGAGGGTGGATGTCGCAAATATCCTGAGTCTCTTGGCGTAGAACAGCTATAACGTGGAACCCTGATCTACGCTCACAGTCGCATACACACTGGCAAGTCGGCATCACGCAAAAGGAGCCTGCATGGGCGGTCGCACTTCGATATTTTTATTCAGCCTTGGCTTGTTGGCGCTGCTCAGCGGCTGCGGCGAGGAAAAGGCCGAACCCAAGGCGCATTCGCGGGTATTCGTGCAGACCGTGCAGCCGGTGGATTTCGCCGCAGCCGTGACCTTGACCGGCGATATTCAGGCCCGCGTGCAAACCGACTTGTCGTTCCGTGTGAGCGGCAAGATTATCCAGCGCATGGTGGATGTGGGCGACCGCGTCACCGCCAGGCAAGTGCTGGCCAAGCTCGACCCCAAAGACTTGCAGACTCGCGTCGATTCCGCCCAGGCTCAGGTGGTGGCCGAGCAGGCGCGCGTCAAGCAAACCGCCGCCGCGTTTGTGCGTCAGGAAAAGCTCCTGCCCAAGGGTTACACCAGCCGTAGCGAATACGACACTGCGCAAGCCACGCTGCGCAGCAGCCAAAGTGCCTTGGCCGCCGCGCAAGCCCAATTGGCCGATGCCCGCGAACAACTCGGTTATACCGCGTTGATTGCCGATGCTCCCGGCGTGATTACTGCGCGCCAGGCCGAAGTCGGTCAGGTGGTGCAGGCCACCGTGCCGATTTTCAGCCTGGCCCGCGATGGCGAGCGCGATGCGGTGTTTAACGTGTATGAATCGCTGTTGATGCAGCCGCCGCCGAACGCGCCGATCACCGTCAGCCTGTTGGATAACCCGAGCATCAAGGCGCAGGGCAAAGTTCGCGAAGTCACGCCCGCCGTGGCCGCGAATACCGGCACCGTGCAAGTCAAGATTGCCTTGGCGGCGTTGCCCGACGGTATGCGGTTGGGGTCGGTGGTCAGCGCCACCGCCAACGGCCCGGCCAAATCGAGTATCGAGCTGCCCTGGTCGGCACTCACCAAAGACCTCAACGAACCCGCCGTGTGGTTGGTGGACGCCGACGGCAAAGCGCAACTGCATAAAGTCAGCGTGGTGCGTTACCTCACCGGCAAAGTGATTATTGGCGACGGCCTCAAAGGCGGCGAAAAAGTCGTGGTGGCCGGTGGGCAATTACTGCACCCCGGCATGCTCGTCGAGATCGCCCAGCCGCCGGATCAGGCTCAGGCCCAAGGAGTGCAGCCATGAAGCACCTGACGGCTGTGATCGCCGCCAGCCTGGTGCTGGTCGCCTGCTCCAAGCAAGAGGCGCCGCCCGAGCTGGTGCGCCCGGTGCTGTCGATGGAAGTCAAAGCCGAAGACCAGGAAAACCTCGGGCGCTTCGCTGGCACCCTCCAGGCCCGCTACGAAAGCAACCTGGGTTTCCGCGTGCCGGGGCGTATCGCCCGCCGCGCGGTGGATGTGGGCGCGCAAGTGGAGAAGGGCGCCTTGCTCGCGGTGCTCGACCCAACCGACCAACAAAACCAACTGCGTTCGGCCCAAGGTGACCTTGCCCGCGTGCAGGCGCAGTTCATCAACGCCCAGGCCAACGCGCGGCGTCAGCAGGAATTGTTCAACCGCGGCGTCGGCGCCCAAGCCCAGTTGGACGTGGCCCAGACCGACCTGAAAACCACCCAGGCCACCCTCGACCAAGCCAAAGCCTCGGTCAACCAGGCCAAGGACCAACTCAACTACGCCGAACTGCGCACCGACCACGCCGGCATCGTCACTGCCTGGAACGCCGAGGCTGGCCAGGTGGTCAGCGCCGGTCAGCAAGTGGTGACCCTGGCGCGCCCGGACATCAAGGAAGCGGTGATCGACCTGCCCGCCGGACTCGCCGAGCGCCTGCCCAGCGATGTGGTGTTCAAGGTCGCGGGGCAACTCGACCCGAGCGTCAACACGACTGCCATCGTGCGCGAGATCGAACCCCAGGCCCAAAGCGCTACGCGCACTCGCCGCGCACGCCTGACGTTGACCGAGACGCCAGCGGCGTTTCGTTTGGGCACGGCGATCAGCGTGACCCTGAGTTCGGCCATCGCGCCACGCATCGAGGTGCCCCTCAGCGCGTTGCAGGAAGTGGACGGCAAAACGCGTATCTGGCTGCTCGACACGCAAAGCCAGACCGTGCAGCCGCGTGACATCAGCGTGATCAGCCGCGACGCCGACAGTGCCGTGCTCAACGGCGGCGTCAAGGCCGGCGAACGCATCGTCACCGCCGGTGTGAACAGCCTGAAACCCGGGCAAAAAGTCAAAATCGACGAGGGCAGCCCGCGATGAAAGGGAGTTTCAATTTATCCGACTGGGCGCTCAAGCATCAGTCCTTCGTCTGGTACCTGATGTTCGTCGCGCTGCTGATGGGCGTGTTCTCGTACATGAACCTGGGCCGTGAGGAAGACCCCTCGTTCACCATCAAGACCATGGTGATCCAGACCCGCTGGCCGGGCGCCACCCAGGAGGAAACGCTCAAACAGGTGACCGACCGCATCGAGAAAAAACTCGAAGAGCTCGACTCCCTCGACTACGTGAAAAGCTACACCCGGCCGGGCGAGTCCACGGTGTTCGTGTTCCTCAAGGACACCACCAGCGCCAAGGCCATCCCCGAGATCTGGTACCAGGTGCGCAAGAAGATCGACGACATTCGCGGCACCTTCCCGCAGGGTTTGCAGGGGCCGTCGTTCAATGACGAGTTCGGTGACGTATTCGGCTCGGTGTATGCCTTTACCGGCGACGGCCTGTCGATGCGCCAGTTGCGCGACTATGTTGAGCAGGTGCGCGCCGAGATCCGTTCGGTGCCGGGGCTGGGCAAGGTCGAGATGATCGGCCAGCAGGACGAAGTGATTTACCTGAATTTTTCCACGCGCAAACTGGCGGCCCTGGGGGTTGATCAGCGCCAGGTCGTGCAAAGCCTGCAGTCGCAAAATGCGGTGACGCCCGCCGGTGTGATCGAGGCTGGGCCGGAGCGCATTTCCGTACGCACGTCGGGGCAGTTCGCCTCGGAAAAAGACCTGGCCAACGTCAACCTGCGGCTGAATGACCGGTTCTATCGTCTGGCCGACATTGCTGATATCACCCGTGGCTACGTCGACCCGGCGCGGCCGATGTTCCGCTTCAACGGCAAGCCGGCGATTGGTTTGGCCATCGCCATGCAGAAGGGCGGCAACATCCAGTCATTCGGCAAAGCCTTGCACACGCGCATGGACGAGTTGACCGCCGACCTGCCGGTGGGTGTCGGCGTACACAAGGTCTCCGACCAGGCGGAAGTGGTCGAAGAGGCCGTCGGCGGTTTTACCAGCGCGTTGTTTGAAGCGGTGATTATTGTGTTGGTGGTGAGCTTTATCAGCCTCGGCATGCGTGCCGGGCTGGTGGTGGCGTGCTCGATTCCGTTGGTGCTGGCGCTGGTGTTTGTGTTCATGGAATACAGCGGCATCACCATGCAGCGGGTGTCGCTGGGTGCCCTGATCATTGCCCTCGGCCTGTTGGTGGACGACGCGATGATCACCGTCGAGATGATGATCACGCGCCTGGAAAAAGGCGAAACCAAAGAACAGGCCGCGACCTACGCGTACACCTCCACGGCCTTCCCGATGCTCACCGGTACGCTGGTCACCGTTGCGGGCTTCGTGCCGATCGGCCTCAACGCCAGTTCGGCGGGCGAATACACCTTCACGCTGTTCGCGGTGATTGCCGTGGCGATGCTGGTGTCGTGGGTGGTGGCCGTACTGTTTGCGCCGGTGATTGGCGTGCACATCCTCAGCACCAACGTGAAACCGCATAACAACGAACCGGGGCGCATCGGGCGTGCCTTCAATGGCGGCATGCTCTGGGCCATGCGCAACCGCTGGTGGGCGATCGGTATCACCGTGGGGCTGTTTGTGGCGTCGGTGTTCTCGATGCAGTTTGTGCAGAACCAGTTCTTCCCGTCGTCGGACCGCCCGGAAGTTCTGGTGGACCTGAACTTGCCGCAAAACGTCTCGATCAACGAGACGCGCAAGGCCGTCGACCGCCTTGAAGCGATCATCAAGGACGACCCGGACATCGCGCGTTGGAGCACCTACATCGGCCAGGGCGCGATTCGTTTTTACCTGCCCCTCGACCAGCAACTGGAAAACCCTTACTACGCGCAGTTGGTGATCGTCAGCAAAGGCCTGGAAGAGCGCAGCGCGTTGATTGCGCGCTTGCAAAAACGCCTGCGTGAGGACTTCGTCGGCGTCGGCAGCTATGTGCAGCCACTGGAAATGGGCCCGCCGGTGGGGCGCCCGATCCAGTACCGCGTGTCTGGCAAAGACACCGACCAGGTGCGTAAACACGCCATTGAGCTGGCGACATTGCTCGATCAAAACACCCACTTGGGCGAGATCATCTACGACTGGAACGAGCCGGGCAAAGTGCTGCGGGTCGACATCGCCCAAGACAAGGCGCGGCAACTGGGGCTGTCGTCGGAAGACGTGGCGCAGTTGATGAACAGCGTGGTCAGCGGCGCCTCGGTGACCCAAGTGCATGACGATATTTACCTGATCAACGTGGTCGGCCGCGCCGAAGACGCCGAGCGTGGTACGCCGGAAACCTTGCAAAACTTGCAAATCGTTACGCCCAACGGCACCTCGATTCCACTGCTGGCCTTCGCCACCGTGCGCTATGAACTGGAGCAGCCACTGGTGTGGCGTCGCGACCGCAAGCCGACCATTACCGTCAAGGCCTCGGTGCGCGATGAAATGCAGCCCACTGACCTGGTGAAACAGCTGGCGCCGACCATCGAAAAATTCGCCGCGGGTTTGCCGGTGGGTTACAAGGTCGCCACTGGCGGCACCGTCGAAGAAAGCGGCAAGGCCCAAGGCCCCATCGCCAAAGTGGTGCCACTGATGCTGTTCCTGATGGCGACGTTCCTGATGATCCAACTGCACAGCGTGCAGAAGATGTTTCTGGTGGCGAGTGTCGCGCCGCTCGGCCTGATCGGCGTAGTGCTGGCGTTGATCCCGACGGGAACACCGATGGGTTTTGTGGCGATCCTGGGCATCCTCGCGCTGATCGGCATCATCATCCGCAACTCGGTGATTCTGGTGACGCAGATCGATGCCTATGAGAACGACGGCTACACGCCGTGGGACGCGGTGGTGGAAGCCACCGAGCACCGGCGTCGACCTATCCTGCTCACCGCAGCGGCAGCCAGCCTGGGCATGATCCCGATTGCGCGCGAAGTGTTCTGGGGGCCGATGGCTTACGCGATGATTGGCGGAATCATCATTGCGACCTTGCTGACGTTGCTGTTCCTGCCGGCGCTCTACGTGGCCTGGTACAAAATCCGCGAGCCGAAGAAAGACCAGCAGGAACAACACAGTTAAACATGTAGGTGGTTCAGCCAGCCTATCTGGTGACTGGTGCACCGCTATCGCGAGCAAGCCCGCTCACACATGGGGAGTGTATGGCAGTTAAACATGTGGGTGGTTCAGGCAGCCTATCTGGCGACTGGTGCACTGCTATCGCGAGTAAGCCCGCTCCCACACTTGGAGTGTGTGGCAGTTAAAAATGTGGGTGGTTCAGTCAGCCTATCTGGTGACTGGTGCACCGCTATCGCGAGCAAGCCCGCTCCCACACTTGGAGTGTGTGGCAGTTAAAAATGTGGGTGGTTCAGCCAGCCTATCTGGTGACTGGTGCACTGCTTTCGCGAGCAAGCCCGCTTCCACACTTGTGGGAGGGGGCTTGCTCCCGATAGCGGTCTATCAGTCACTGAAGTATTGGCTGATACAGCGCATTCGCGAGCAAGTCGGATCTACGCTTTGCGCCACACGCTGGCCAGCCACGGTTGTTGCTCACGCGGCAACCCCGCTGGCCGGTAGTAATGCTCCAACGCTTCAAACCCGGCATCGGTCAGCAGCGCCTGCCATGCCTCAACATCGTGATAAGACCCATACCGCGGTCCATTCCAGCCTTCCTGGTTTTCACCGCGAGGGTTGGAACTGAACAGCACGCCGCCCGGCTTCAACGCCCCATGCAGTTGCTTGAGAATGCGCGGCAATTCCTGCTTGGGGATATGAAACAACACCGCATTGGCAAACACCCCGTCAAAGCGCTCGGCAGGCAGGTCCAGCTTCAAGAAGTCTTGCTGCAACACCTCGCAGCCACTGTCTTCGCGCGCCATCTGCGCAAAGCGCCCCGAGCCATCAAGCCCCACGGCGACATGCCCCATGCGCGTAAACGTCTGCAAATCCCGCCCCGGCCCACAGCCGAAATCCAGCACGGTAAACGGCGCCGAACCCCGGATGTGCCGCAGCAGTGCGTCGATGTTCTGGCTCACATCGTGATCGCGGGTGCCTTCACGGAAATCCTCGGCCACCTCGTTGTAGTGGCCGAGGGTGGTGGAGGTGATCTGGTCGAGGTCGTCGGGGGCGAGTTTCATGGCTAGTGCTTCGGGGGCTGGGTGAGGGGCTGACTATACGCGAAGGGGTTTACAGAGGGCGCCGTGTGCATAAAAAAGCGGAACAGTTCAAAGAACCTGTTCCGCTTAAAGGCGACGCTTTTTTAACCGGTCTTGAGTCTATGCGCGAGTAACCACGAGATTGGCGACCCTGTAATCATTGCCATAGGATCCCGCGTTATTGCTGTAAATCATGCATTCCACGGTGGCGGTATTGGCAATGAAATAGCCGGCCATTTGGAAGTACGCCATCGACCCGATATACGTTGGCGCCACCAGCAAACCTTGGTTCGTGTACAAAGAAACGAGGGGCAGAGAGTAACGACCATCTTCCCTTCGAATATTGATACTGAACATGTAGCGTGTACCGATGCGCATATTGTAAAAGGTTTTTATGAGTATCGGCCCGGCAGAATAGTTGGAGTAGGTATAATTTAACAGGCCCTGTGCCGAGAAACTCAGGTCTCTGGCATCCGCCACCGCTATGCCGGGTCTCCAGCCGCCAAATGAGAAGTTTTGAAGGCTGGCCGTGTCCGTTATAAGTGTTTGGGCGGTAATTACGGAGTACGTGGTAGTTGGGAATTGAACGTTCCCCAGGCTTTCCGCTTTGCCGTCATAGGCCACCTCGCAACTCAACTCTACTGCACTGTTGGTGGGTAATGCCAATAACCAACTTTTAAGGAACGGCGTATTCACC
This sequence comes from Pseudomonas kitaguniensis, assembly GCF_049199985.1. NCBI lineage: Bacteria > Pseudomonadati > Pseudomonadota > Gammaproteobacteria > Pseudomonadales > Pseudomonadaceae > Pseudomonas > Pseudomonas kitaguniensis. Next base: position 100,620 of record NZ_JBLZPT010000009.1, on the reverse strand, counting down.
AGCCCTTTGGTGACTTCGGTCGCATTGATGGGGTAGTTTTCCAGCACTTTAAGCGGTAGCACCCCATGCGAGCGTGCTGTGATAGTCACCAACTGTCGCTCAACACTCAGCGGCCACTTTGGCAGCGTTAATGCAAACGTGCCTTGGAAGTTGTCCACGTCGAGCTTCCCGGCAGTGGCAATGCCGTTGATCAATGCCCGTGGCAAATCCGCCAGGCGCAGGGTTTGAACAGTCAGGGTCTGGATGTCTGACGAGGTCGTTTTTGTTCCAGAGAACGACGTGTAGTGTAAAGTGATGATTTTACCGACACTCGCAGCCAGAATCTGCGCATTGATGGGAAAGTCGACCTTTCCACCGGCGAGGCCCTTCTGCGGTGCAATCGTGGCCTGCGTACCGTCCGGGAAGGACCATTGCAAGGTAATCGTCTGCGTTGCGGTCATGCCTGTATAGGCAACGGTCACAAAAGCATTGTGCTCGTACACGAGCGGCTCGATGGCGATTGCAGCGCCAGCCTGATTGGCAAAGGCCGGTGCTGGCAGAACGCTGGGAATGGGCTGGATAATGTAATCGCGTGCCCCAAAGGGTACCGCTGTGTCCTTATCGGGGCTTTGCGTATAATTGACCCACATACGAAGCGTCAGGTGCGAGTTTTCTTTGAGTTGACGAAGCTCATCTACCGGCACCGGAGCGGAAATACCATGGGTGACGCCGAATTCTGTGACCAAGGCTTCGGAGAAAATGTCCCGTTCGTACGGGCTGCCATCGGCAAAAGTACCTGTGGCGGTCAACCAAACGTATTGGTTTGCATCAATAAAGTCCCACATACCAGCCTGGTAACGGGCGCCTTCTTTGAGCTCGTAGAGGGGCAACACTCCGAGTTCGAAAGCATCGATTCTCGGCGCCGGCAGCCCGGCCGGCGGCGGCAGTCTGTAGTCGCGGGTTACGGAGCGGTAGTCGAAAGGCCCTCGGGTAAAGTTGTAACTGACCGAAATGGTGTTGCCGTTCCGTCGAATAGCCTTGCCAATAACCTCAGGCGGGACAAAGGCAACCACTTTGTTAGTTGTTGAGTCACCCTCTAGCTGCAGCTCAATGCTGCTGACGCCGTAACTGCCTTTCCATTGGGCAAAGACTTGATCTTCATCGCGCAACGGCTTGATCGCTATTTCAATGTGCGCGCCGTGTAGCACGTCTTGCAGGTTGATTTGGTCTTGACGCGTACCGGCCTCAAGCACTTTTGGAATTTCCAGCTTCAATGCCTTGCCCACGCTGATGTAGCGCACTTCAGAGCGCAAAATTTTCGGCGGGGTGGTGGTTTTATCCGTAACGCTGTAGGTAAAGCTGATGATGGTTTCTTCGTTGTTATCCAGGACAAGCCGAGGCACCGGGATGCCTTGGGAGGGCAAAGCTGCGCCTGCGCTCGCTTTGGTGATTGGGATGCTGCCGCTGGCGGATCCCGCCTGGTTTTGCCCTACCACGCTCCAGGCCAGTACGTTGCCGATTACCGTGCCGTCGTAGGGAATATTTATCAAAATCTCGGGGTCTTTGATTTTTTTCGGGTCGATGTTGTTGTCTAAGACCCCTTGAACAATCGGCGCTAACAGCACGGGATCGCGCTCACCGATCTGGGCGATCAGTGTTCTAGAGTTGCGAATGACTTCGGCGCCCTCCCTGCTTTCGTTAGTGGAGTAACCCACTGCGACGTAGCCTTTGCCTTTTAGCTTTTGCAGGTTTTGCACGGTCACGCGGCGCGTACCACCTTGTGGACCCGCAAACTGCGTTTCGGAATAGGCTTCCAGGCCACCGATGGTTTGCAACGGTTTTATCCACAGTGCTTCCGGCCAGTTCGGATCGTGGGGCTGATAGGTCGGTATTTGCAAAGACAGGTCTGCGCTTTCAACAATCAAGCCCTCTTCAATCTGGGCCGTGATCACAGGCGGCATCAATATCTGAGTGCCCACCACTTTAACCATAGTGGTGACCGATTTATTCACCAGTGCCCCAGCAGCGTTGCGCCATTCAAAGCGTGCCCGGAACATTCCGCCTGCCAGGCCATTGAGGAAATCGAAACTGATGGGAAGCCTCTCGCTCCCCAGATTCCGGTCGATAATGGGCGGGAATTCTTTAACCCAAGACGCACCTTCCTTCGGCGTGATGTCCAGAAAGAAAATGATCTTGTGCGCAGGTTTAGGCGCAACCCGCAGGCGAGTGACTGCCGCCGTTAACGAGAATTCGAAGGCGGATTGGGTGTCGAGGTCGGCTATTTTGGTTTCTTCACCCTCATCGGCGCCAGGCGCTTTCGCTGTGAAGCTTGGGCCGGCGAGTAGTGTTTCGTCCAGTTCACTGCGCAGTGTGATGGGTTTCGAATAGGGGTATTTACCCCCCGAGACGTTCCCCACCACGTCTTTAACCTTGAAAAAAACCTCTACCGAACCGTACTGGGAGGCACTGCGGATATCACTCTCGCTGATCGGCACCCGGATCGGCCCAGGCCCGCCAGCTTCTGCAGGGCTCACACTGTAGGTGATCGGTTTGCCGTCAAACATGACCGAGATTTCATCGTTCTTGCGGATGTTCGGATACTTGTTTACCAGGCAAATCAACCCGCCTGCGATCGTTTCGTCGTCCAGGGTGTCGCCGTCTACGAGGGGAGTGCCAGCCGCCGCGGATATGATCGTCATGACCAACTCACTGTGCCATGGCTCCAGGACCCTGCGGTCTTCTCCGCCGGGCTTGGTGGTCTTGATCAGGATTTTTTGCGTGATAGAGCGACTTACCTGGCCGCTGGCAACGCGTACGACCCGACCGAGCATGTCGACTGTGCCCTCCGGCAGTTGTTGTTTCGGAACCCGCAACTCGTAACGCGTCAGCTTGGGGTCTCTGACGGTATCAAAGGCGGCAGGGTTGTTCAGTTCGTGGATGCGCAAGCCGAAGTAGTCGCCATTACTGACCGCTGGCCATGGTTCAAAAAAGAAGCGCGCCTCTGGTGTCACATGATCTGTGCCAAGACCGTAGACGGCTTCTTCAGGGTATTTGGTTTTATCCAACGCGACGAAAGCAGGCGGATAGGGGGCAACGTCGAGATCAATGGGTTCATCGGACATGAGCTTGTTCCTTGCAGGATGAGCACGTGGGGACTACGTACGTAAGAGGCAAGGTCAATAAGACGCCATAGAAGAAAACCGCGTCTAGCTGTGAGAATTGACAGTTCTGATGAGCGGCACATCGCCGTGTGCTCCCCGGAAGGGGAGCCGCGAAGCGTTTCAGCGTTTGTTCAGCACCCGCGCCAGACGATCGCCGCCCAGCTGAATCACCGCCACCAGCATCACCAGCAGCACAATCACGGTCAGCATGATCTGCGTATCAAACCGCTGATAGCCATAGCGGTAGGCGATGTCGCCCAAGCCGCCGGCGCCAATCGCCCCGGCCATGGCCGATGAGTTGATCATCGTCACCAAGGTAATCGTGAACCCGCCGACGATGCCCGGCAGTGCTTCCGGCAGCAGCACATGCCAGATGATGTGCCAGCGGCGGCAGCCCATGGCCTGTGCGGCTTCGATCAGACCATGGTCGACCTCGCGCAAGCTCACTTCGGCAATTCGCGCAAAAAACGGCGTGGCGGCGATGGTCAGTGGCACCACGGCGGCCCACACGCCGTAGGTGGTGCCGACGATCAGCCGGGTAAACGGGATCAGCGCAACCATTAAAATCAGGAAGGGTATGGAGCGGAACAGATTGACGAACGCCCCCAGCACGCGGTTCAGCGCCGGGGCTTGGTAGATGCCGCCCTTGTCGCTGGTGACCAGGAACACCGCCAGCGGAATCCCCACCAGCAGCGCGATCAGCGATGACACACCGACCATCAGCAACGTGTCGATGGCGCCCTGTAATAAACGATCAAACCACATAGCCCAGCACCTCCACCTGTTGTGCCCAGCGCCCGGCGAGGCTGCGCAGTTGTTCGGCATTCTGCGGCGAGCCATTTACCGCCAGTAGCACTTGCCCCAAGGCGTGCCCTTGAATCCGTTCCACACCGCCTTGCAGCAACCGCACACGCCCGCCGAGAGCGCTGAACAGTGCGGCCAGGTCTGGCTCGTCGGTAGCGCTGCCGGTGAACTGCAAGCGCAGCACCACGGCGGCTTCGGTCGACGCCGCGGTGGCCTGCAAACGGTTTTGCAGCTCTGGCGGCAACGCGTGTTGCAGCGGCGCCAGCAGGGTTTTACTGACCGCGTGCTGCGGGTTGCCGAACACTTGCCACACCGGGCCTTGCTCGACGATGTGCCCGTGTTCGAGCACCACCACGCGGTCGCAGATGTCGCGAATCACCGCCATCTCATGGGTGATCAACACGATGGTCAGGCCCAGGCGTTGGTTGATCTCGCGCAGCAAGCCGAGTATCGACTGGGTGGTCTCCGGGTCGAGGGCCGACGTGGCCTCGTCGCAGAGCAAAATCTGTGGGTCGTGCACCAGCGAGCGGGCGATGCCGACGCGTTGTTTTTGCCCGCCGGAAAGCTGCGCGGGGTAGGCCTTGTGTTTGTCCTGCAAACCGACCAGTTCGAGCAGCTCACGCACTTTTTGCTCGCGTTGCGGCTTGGGCACGCCAGCCACTCTCAGCGGCAATTCGACGTTCTGCCACACGGTCTTGGCCGACATCAGATTGAAGTGCTGGAAGATCATGCCGATGCGCCGACGCAGCGCCACCAGGCGGTCTTCGTCGAAGTCGCCGATGTCCACCTGATCGATCAACACCCGCCCGCTGCTCGGTTGTTCGAGGCGGTTGATGGTACGGATCAGCGAGGATTTACCGGCGCCGCTGCGGCCGATGATGCCGAACACTTCGCCGTGCTGAATCGCCAGGTCGATGCCTTGCAAGGCCTGCACACGGCCGTCGTAAGTCTTGCCCACGTTGATAAAACGCACATGGGCACGGTTCAAATCAGGGTGCAGCTCGGTTTGTTCGGCGCCCCTGGGCGCTAAGCCCAGGTCGCGCAATTGGGCGTTGGCGGCGGTCATTTTTTATCTTCCCAGCCGACTTGGTAGAGCTTGCCGAGGGATTTATCCAGGGCGGCGCGCACCACCGGCGAGTGCTGGTAGATGTCGACGAACTTGATCACGCGCGGGTCGGTTTTGCTTTTCGGCTGGATCACGAACTGAATCACGTATTCCGGGTGGTCGAGGCCGTCAAACAGCAGCGCCGACTCGGCATCAAAGGTCTTCGACAGGCGGATATACGCCGGGTAGCCCTGCACCAGGTCTGCATCGTCGTAAGCGCGCACCAGTTGCACCGCTTCCACTTGGAGGATCTTGAGCTTCTTCGGGTTGGCCACGATGTCTTCTTCGGTGGCCTTGTAGCCCACGCCCGGCTTGAGCGTGATCAAACCGGCCTTGGCCAGCAGTTGCAAGCCGCGACCGCTGTTGATCGGGTCGTTGGCAATCGCCACGCTGGCGCCTTGTGGCAGGTCGTTGAGGTTTTTGTACTGCTTGGAATACAGCCCGACGTTGTTGATGATGCCCGGCGCGTAGGGCACCAAGTCAAAGCCGGCAGCGGCCTTGGCGTTTTCAAGGAACGGGATGTGCTGGAAGTAGTTCACATCGATGTCGCCGGCGGCCAGGCTGACATTGGGCGCGATCCAGTCAGTGAATTCCACCAGCTCGACGTTCAGGCCTTGTTTGCCGGCCTCTTCAACGGCGGCTTCCAGCGGGATCGCGAAGGCGGCGGTGGTACCGACTTTCAGCGGTGCGTCGGCGGCGAACACCGCGCAGCTGAACAAACCGAAGGCCAGGGCCAGTGCTTTGACTGGGTGGGTGAGCAGCGTCTTTTTCATAATCGATTTCCAGTCATAAGGTGTTGGAGCACACAGTGAGGATCTAATGTGGGAGCAAGCCCCCTCCCACATTTTTGATCAGTGCCGGTAGGTGGAACCGGTGTGTTGTTCGGGCAGGCGTGCGCTGCCATGGAAGACTTTTTCGCGCAAGGTGCCTGCCTCATAGGCGGTTTTGTACGACCCGCGCCGCTGCAACTCGGGTACCACCAGATCAATGAAATCCACGTAGCTTTCCGGCGTGACAATGCGCGTGAGGTTGAAGCCATCCAGGCCGGTTTCGCTGATCCACGATTCCAGCTCATCGGCGACCTGTTCGGGTGAGCCCACCAGGGTGATATAGCGCCCGCCCAGCGCGTGCTGTTCGAGCAACTTGCGGCGGGTCCAGTCGTTGTTCTGCAAGTTCTTGGTCGCCGATTGGATAGCATTGCTCTTCACGTACTGGATCGGTTCGTCCAGTGCGTACTGCGCAAAATCAATTGCCGTGGACGCCGAAAAGTGCGCCACACCGGCTTCCGCGCTGGCGTAGCTGAGGTACTCGGCGTGCTTGTCCCAGGCCAACGCTTCGGTGGCGCCAACGATGACGTTGAGGCCCATGAACACCTTGATGTCATCCGCGTTGCGCCCGGCCTCGACTGCGCTGGCGCGCACCTTGTCCACCTGCGCCTTGGTCGACGCCTTGTTCTGGCCGCTGATGAATACGCACTCGGCATGCTGCCCGGCGAACAGCAAGCCACGCTCCGAACTGCCGGCCTGGAACAGCACCGGCGTGCGCTGCGGCGACGGCTCGCAGAGGTGATAACCCTCCACCTGGTAAAACTCGCCGTGGTGTTCGACCTTGTGCACCTTGCCCGGCTGGGCGTAAACCCGCGCCTGTGGGTCGTTGAGCACCGCGTCGTCTTCCCAGCTGCCCTCCCAGAGTTTGTACAGCACCTGCAGGTATTCATCGGCCTGGTCGTAGCGCCGGTCATGCTCGACCTGCTCCGTGAGGCCCATGGCCTTGGCGGCGCTGTCGAGGTAGCCGGTAACGATGTTCCAGCCAACCCGGCCACGGCTCAGGTGGTCGAGCGTGGACATGCGCCGCGCGAACAGATACGGCGGCTCATAGGTGAGGTTGGCGGTCAGGCCGAAGCCGAGGTTTTTGGTCACCGCGGCCATTGCCGACACCAGCAACAGCGGGTCGTTGACCGGCAGTTGGATCGACTCTTTGAGCGGCACATCGATGGCGTTCTGGTACACGTCATACACGCCAACGATGTCGGCGATGAACAAACCGTCGAACAACCCGCGCTCCAGGGTTTGCGCCAGTTCGGTCCAGTATTCGACGGTTTTGTACTGCGTGGAGGTGTCCCGAGGATGGGTCCACAAACCGTGGTTGATATGCCCGATGCAGTTCATGTTGAAGGCATTCAGCAGGATTTTTTTCTTGGCCATTCAGAGAGTCCCCCGCAGCGGCGGGTTTTCATCATTCAGGTAGTAATTGCCCACCGCGTGGTACTTCCAGCGCACCGGGTCGTGCAGGGTGTGCACGCGGGCGTTGCGCCAGTGGCGGTCGAGGCCGTGTTCGGCCAGGGTCGCCTGGCTGCCGGCCAACTCGAACAAGGTGCTGCCGGCGGCCAGGGAAATCTCGGTGCTCAAGGCGCGCACTTCGGCGACGGCGATGGACGCCGCCGCGACGGTTTCGGCGTTACTCTCGGCCTGGGCACGGTCGAGGAACTCGCCTGCGCGCTCAAGCAAGGCTTCGGCGGCGTGCAAGCGGATGCTCAGGTGGCCGAAGCTTTTCAGGGTCAGCGGGTCTTCGGTTGCCTTGTCGTTGCCAGAGTCGATCCACGGGCGTGTCTTGGTGCGCACAAAGTGCAGCGCATCTTCAAAGGCGGCGCGGGCGATGCCGGTGTCGATGGCGGCGTGCAAAATTTGCGCGAGTGGGCCGACGGTGGTCGGGCGTTCGAAGGCGCTCTGGAACGCAATCACGTCTTGGGCGGCCACCCACACGTTATCGAACACCACCGAGCCGCTGCCGGTGGTGCGCTGGCCGAAGCCGCTCCAGTCGTCGATCACACTCAGGCCTGCGCTTTCGCGAGGCACAAAGGCCAGTTGCTGCACGCCGTGTTCATCCACCACGGAGGTGGGGATGCGCTGCGCGTAAATAGCGCCCGTGGCGTAGAACTTGCGGCCGTTGATGCGAAAACCATCGCCGTCGCGGGTGAGCGAGGTCACGCGGTCGTGGGCGGTCTTGGTGCCCAGTTCCGCCAAGGCGTTGCCGAACCGCTGGCCGGCCAGCACGTCGGCATACAGGCGTTGTAGCTGCGCGGGGCTGCCGTTTACGCGCAGCACTTCCAGGGCATAAAAGTGGTTTTGCGGGATCTGGCCCAGCGAGGCGTCCGCCTGCGCGATCAGCGCAATCACCTTGGCCAGGGTGACGTTGGACACACCGGCGCCGCCGTATTCTTTGGGCACACTGATGCCCCACAGGCCGGAGCGGGAGAACACGTCCAGCTCAGGCAAGGGCAGGCGGCGTTCGCGGTCACGCTGGGCGCTGTCGCGCCGGAAATCTTCGGCCAAGTCGCTGGCGACAATAAGGGCGTGTTCATCGCTGGTAATAACCGCGACGTTCGGGGAAAAAGTCATGCGTTTCTCCAGAAGACTGGTCGGTTAAATCCAGGAGTGGCGAGCGGGTAACGTGCCGTTCAAGCGGTAAGCACCCACCGCGTGATACTTCCAGCGCACCGGGTCGTGCAGCGTGTGCACGCGCGCATTACGCCAGTGGCGGTCGAGGTTGAATTCGGCGAGGGTCGCGCGGCTGCCGGCCAGCTCGAAAAGCTTTTCGCTGACCAGCAACGACACTTCGGTGGTCAGCACTTTCGCTTCTGCCACGGCAATTGAGGCGCGCGCGGCGGATTGCGCGGTGATCGGCGCAGCACTGACTTCGTCGAGCACCTTACCGGCCTTGCGCAACAGGGCTTCGGCGGCATGCAGTTCGATTTTCAACTTGCCAATATCGGCGATCACGTACAGGTCATCACTCGCGCGCTCGACCTTGGCGTCGATCCACGGGCGCGAGCGTTCACGCACGAAGGCGATGGTGTCATCGAGGGCACCACGCGCGATGCCGGCGTCGATGGCGGCCTGAATCAACTGCGAGACGGCGCCCTGGATATTCGGGCTTTCGCCAATGCGCCAGTTTTCGACCACCAGCTCTGCGTCCACCGCCACCTGGTCCAACAGCACCGTGCCGCTGGCCGTGGTGCGTTGGCCAAAGCCCGACCAGTCATCCACGATGCGCAGGCCTTCGCTGCCACGGCGTACAAACGCCATGACTTGTTTGCCGTCAGCGTTGAGTGCCTTGATGGCAACCCAATGCGCGAACAGTGCGCCGGTTGAGTAAAATTTCTGGCCGCTGACCACATAACCGTCGCCGTCTGCGGTGATGCGCGCTTTGAGCTCCAGGGTGTTCTTGGTGCCGCGTTCCGGGCCACCGTTACCAATGCGCCAACCGTCGAGCACGCTTTGGAACAGCTGCTTTTTCTGGCGCTCGGTGGCGCAGCCTTGCAACAGGTACAGGATGCCGAAATGGTTCTGCGGGATTTGGCCAAGGGCCGGGTCAGCCGCGCTGATAATCGCGAACACATCGGCCAGGGTCACGAAGGACACCTGCGGGCCGCCGTATTCACGCGGAATGGAAATACTGCCGAGCCCGCTGCGGGTGAACTGCTCGATCTGCGCCCAAGGCAGTTTGCGCTGCTGGTCGCGCTTGGCCGCTTGCAGGCGTGCAGCCTGTGCCAACTCCACGGCTGCGCTCAACGCTTGGGCGTCGTCGCGCAGCACGCTGGCCGGCAATAAAAGTGGGGCTACATCCAAGTCACTTTGGGGGAGTGTTACAGCCACGTTAGACATCAGCGCCGCTCCTTGGCTGCACGTAATGCCCTGGCGTTACGCACCGGGGTAATTTTGATCATACCGACCTCGCATTCAATGAAATAAAAACAGAAAAATCAGAGATGTCCGGTGGTCCGGTGCATATACCCTAGGCGTGTTAAATCTTTAAATAAACTAACTTTTAGGAATATGCATAGACCGGCGATCACCCAGGCTCGCAAGGCGAGCCGGGGTGACGCGGTTGGTAGGTAGCCGCGGCCCCGGCCGTGCGGGCTGGCGTCTGTGGCGAGCAGGCGGCGATGTTCAGGGCGCGCACCGGTGCCCAGCGTGAATTATTACCGACGCGGTCGAGAATGCAGTACGTCACCTCCAGGCGCGTGTCGTCGCCCGCTTCGACAATCACCGCCGAGGGCACCCACACCTGCACCGGCAGGCCGATGCCACTGGCCTGGATTATCGGCAGGTCCATGCGCACATCACCCCAGCGCAGGGTAATTGCGTCGCCTGTTGCCATGCCCCAATAGGGCTCGATGGTCAGCGGAATGCCGCGTCGTACCTGGCTGCTGTTGACGCCGTAACGCCGGATGGTTTCGGGCAGGCTCACACGGTTGAGGTTCTGGTTTTCGTCGCAGTTTTCAGTGTTGAGCGGCGCCGCAAGCTGGCCGCCCGGGCAGTCGGTTTTTACCTGCACGCAGGCTACCGCCGAACGTGCCGGGGCGTAGCCTACTTGCATGACGTGGTAGTGCACGCGTGCCGAGCCATCCTGCACAAAACTTTGCGGGACGCGCAGGCGTGTCGACGTGCCCACTTTGCACGCGGTAATCCGACGCGAGTCGGCGAAGCAGTTGTTCCAGAACAGCTCGATCAGGTCGCCTTCCTCCATGCCGGGGTAGGGGCCTATGTCCACCTGCAGTTGGGCGGCGGCGAGGGCATTGATGCCGTGTCGATTAGCCTGGGGCAAGGTCGGTGCGGTGAGCATGGCCGGGGTTGCAGTGCGCGTCATCAGTAATCTCCTTTATGCAGCCAGCAGCAATCGTTCCGGCGCCCGTGGCGCAATGGTGCGCGGGGTGCCGAAAGGAACGATTCAGTGAGTAGCCGGGATGGGATCCAATCCTCTGGACGCTAGATAAGAGGGTTGGCCGCGGGGCGTCAATGGCGGCAAAGGGCTAAACGGCGGGTTCAAGCAAATTCAGAAGGGTCTGACTGACGGGGGGATTTTTGCGGGTTGGGGCAGGGTGATTTACCGGCGGCTAATGAGCACTCCCTGTAGGAACGCAGCTCACTGTGAGCGGTTAGCTCAAAAGCGCTTTTTGGCGTGCGCGGGCTTGCTCGCGATGCAGGCACCTCGGACCATCAGGCCTACCTGGTTGATGCCATCGCGAGCAAGCCCGCTCCTACAGTTGACCAGGCCCGGCCAAAAAGCTGTTGCGCGCTAATGCGCTAAAAACTTGCTCAAGAACTGCCGGGTGCGCTCTTCCTTGGGGTTGGCAAACAGCGCCTTGGCGTCGCCCTGTTCGACGATCACGCCCTTGTCGAAGAAGACCACCCGGTTGGCCACATCACGCGCAAAACTCATCTCGTGGGTGACGATGACCATGGTGCGGTTTTCTTCGGCCAGGCTACGAATCGTCGCCAGTACTTCGCCAACCAGTTCCGGGTCAAGGGCCGAGGTCGGCTCGTCAAACAGAATCACCTCCGGTTCCATGGCCAACGCACGGGCAATCGCCACACGCTGTTGCTGGCCACCGGACAAACGCCGCGGGTACGACGCTTCCTTGCCCGCCAGGCCGACCCTGGCCAGCAGTTTGCGGCCCAGCGCATCTGCCGCTTCGCGCGGCATCTTCTTGACCACGATCGGGCCTTCGATAACGTTTTCCAACGCGGTGCGGTGCGGGAACAGGTTGAAGTTCTGGAACACAAAACCCACGTGCTGGCGCAAGCGCCGTACCAGGCCTTGTTGCTGGTTGAGCGGTTTGCTGCTGTCGATCTCGATGTCACCGACCTTGACGCGGCCGCTGGTGGGCTCTTCAAGAAAATTCAGGCAGCGCAGAAAGGTGGTTTTGCCGGAACCACTGGGGCCAATGATGGCGACTACTTCGCCCGCCTTGACCTCAAGGTTGATGCCGTTGAGTACCACCTGACCGTTGAATTGTTTGGTCAGTTTTTCAACCACGATCATGCTTCAAGACTCCAGGTCATGCCGGTTGACCCGGTCTTCCAGGCGATTTTGAAAATGCGCCAGGATGCTCGCCAGGACCCAGTAGATCAGGGCGGCGGAGAGGTACATGGTGAAAATTTCGAAGGTCCGTGCAGACACCAACTGAGCCTGACGGAACAGCTCGGGCACCTGGATGGTGGCGGCCAGCGCCGTGTCCTTGACCAGTGAAATAAAGCTGTTGCCCAGCGGCGGCAACGCGGTGCGCATCGCCTGCGGCAGGATGGCCCGGCGCAGGGTTTGCGCACGGGTCATGCCGATACTGGCGGCGGCTTCCCACTGGCCGCGCTCGATGGAGCTGATCGCGGCGCGCAGAATTTCACAGGCATACGCCGCCATGTTCAGCGAAAAGCCGATCATGGCGGCTGGAATCGGGTCCAGCTCGATGCCCACTTGCGGTAAGCCGTAGTAGATCAGGAACAGCTGCACCAGCAAGGGCGTGCCGCGAAAGAACGACACGTAGACGCGGGCGACCCAGGTGAACGGCTTGAAGCGCGACAAGCGCATCAAGGCCAGGCCGAAGCCCAGCAGCGAGCCGAACAGCATGCCACCGAGGCTGAGAATCACCGTGTAGTACGCGCCCTTGAGCAGAAAGGGCGCGGAGTCCAGCGCGAGTTGTAAACCTGCTTCCATTATTGAGTGACGTCAGCGTTGAAGTATTTCTCGGAGAGCTTCTTCAAGGTGCCATCGGCACGCAGTTCGTCGATAGCTTTGTTAACCGCGGCGAGCAACTCAGGGTCACCTTTGCGCAACGCAACACCGGCTTCCTGACGCGAGAAGGCGTCGCCTGCAGCGGCGGTGTCCGGGGCTTTTTTGGCGTATTCCAGCGCGGCCAGACGGTCGATCAGAATGGCGTCGATGCGGCCGATGCGCAGGTCCTGGAACTTGGTTGGGTCATCGTTATAGGTCTTGATAATGGCTTTAGGCTGGTTTTCCTTGAGCCATTGTTCGTAGTTGGTGCCCAGGCCTACACCGATCTTTTTGCCCGCCAGGTCGTTGGCGGTCTTGATCGAATCGACGTTCTTTTTCAGAACCAGCGCCTGAATACCGGAGACGGTGTAAGGCTGAGAGAAGTCGTATTTTTTCTTGCGCTCCTCGGAGATCGTCACCTGGTTGATCACAGCGTCCAAGCGCTTGGATTCCAGGGCGGCGAGGATGCCGTCCCACGGCGTGGCGCTGAGCTTGACCTTGACGCCGAGCTTCTTGGCCAGCGCTTCGGACAACTCGACTTCGAAACCGGTGAGCTTGCCGTCTTCACCGACAAAGCTGAATGGTGGGTAAGTGCCTTCCAGGCCAACCTTGAGTTCGCCGGCCTTTTTAATCGAGTCCAACTGTTCGCCGGCAACCGCCTGGCCCATCCAACCTGCACCCAGCGCCAGGCCCAATGTTCCCACCAGCAACGTGCGACGCAATACTGAAATAGTCATGAACAGCCTCTGTGTTTTTTATGTTGAGCGGAGCAGGTGATGCGGTACTCGTATCCTGCCTTAAAGCGCGATTGGCGTCTTCGCCTGCGGCGCGACTATAAAGCCAGTTCTTAAGACTTGAAAATAATATAAATCTAATTTGTTATTCCATTTTAGAATATTCAGCTGGTCCATTGTGGGAGCGGGCTTGCTCGCGATAGCGATGTATCAGTTGAAAAATACCTACCTGACACCGCGCAATCGCGAGCAAGCCTGCTTCCATAGGTTGATCTGCGTTTATTCAATTGAACGCCGAGTCATACGCAAATAGCGCCGGCGCCCCGCCGGTGTGCAGAAAAATGATTGGGCCGTCCTCAAACCGCTGGCGCCCGATGCCATCCAGCAAACCCGCCATGGCCTTGCCAGTGTAGACCGGGTCTAACAGCAGGCCCTCCTGACTGGCCAGCAGTTTGACAGCCGCCAAGGTGCCGGCGTTCGGCTCGCCGTAGCGCGGGCCGAAGTATTCGTCCCACAAAATCACTTTGAAAGCCTCTGGCACGTCCACGCCCAGCAACTCGGCGGTGCGTTCGGCCAAGCCCTGCACTTTCGGGCGCTGGGCTTCGTCGGTGCGCGACACGGTCACGCCGATTACCGGCACAGTCGGCAGCACCTCACTCAGCGCCAATGCCAGCCCGCTGTGGGTGCCCGCACTGCCGGAGGCCAGCACCACGGCGGCGAATTGAATACCGCTGTCTTCGATCTGCCCGGCCAGTTCCAGCCCGGCGCGCACGTAACCCAGCGCACCGAGTGCGTTCGAGCCGCCAATCGGCACCAAGTAGGGTTTTTTGCCATTGCTGCGCAGGCGGTCGGCGACGGCGTTGAGTTGCTCGTCGACGTTGTCGAGGTTTTCGACCCGCTCAACCTTGGCGTCGAACAGCTCCAGCAGCAGGCGGTTGCCATTGCCCAAGTAGCTGGGGTCTTCGGTGCCGGTGGGGTTTTCCAGCAACGCAACGCAGCCCATGCCCAGCCTGGCCGCGAGGGCGGCGGTCTGGCGTACGTGATTGGACTGGATGGCGCCAGCGGTCACCAGGGTGTCGGCACCTTGGGCGATGGCATCGGCGGCCAGGTATTCGAGTTTGCGCAGCTTGTTGCCGCCCATGGCCAAGGGCGTCGTATCGTCGCGTTTGACGTAAATGTCCCTGCCCAACCAGGCCGACAGCCGCTCGAGCTTTTCCAGGGCAGTGGCGCCGCCCAGCAGTTGCAGGCGGTTAAAACGGTCGAGCTGTTGTTTGATCATGGCTACGCACGGTGGCTAAGTGATGGGGGGACTATAGGCAGGCACTTTTCATCGGGCAACCGCCAATCCACTATGCGGTTTGGTTATTTGCTCGGCATGATTGGTTATTAAGGATGATGCATTGGCATGTCGTAAAGTAAGCGGGAATTTCATCTACAAGCTGCAAGTGACCCGCTCAAGTAAAAGCCAAGCTGCTTTTGCTTGCCGCTTCAAGCTTGCCGCTTACCACTACCGAAGGCCTCCCCTTGAGTGAGCGTTCCAGTCATTGGCAATTACACACCATCGTCAACGAACTGCGCGACGCCCGGGACCAGTGGCGAGCACGCAATGGCCGCTTGAGTGGCGAGCACGGCGGGCGCGAATTACCCGCGCGTGAAGCGATGGCGCAGATTCTTGAAGCGCTGTGCGGGGCGTTGTTTCCGATGCGCCTGGGGCCGGTGGACCTGCGTGAAGAAAGTGAAGACTTTTACGTCGGGCATACCCTCGACGTCGCCTTGAATGCCTTGCTGGGCCAGGCCCGCCTGGAGCTGCGTTACGCCGCACGCCAGGGCGGTAAGGATGACGTCGAAGTCGACGCGCTGGCCATCCGCTTGATTCAGGATTTCGCCCTGGCGCTGCCTTCACTGCGCAGCCTGCTCGACACCGACGTGTTGGCCGCCTATCACGGCGACCCGGCCGCGCGCAGTGTGGATGAGGTATTGCTGTGCTACCCGGGGATTCTGGCGGTGATTCACCATCGCCTCGCGCACCATCTGTACCGCGCCGGGTTGCCGCTGTTGGCGCGCATCAGTGCGGAGATTGCGCACTCGGCCACCGGTATTGATATTCACCCAGGCGCGCAGATCGGCCCGAGTTTCTTTATCGACCACGGCACGGGCGTGGTGATTGGCGAGACCGCGATCATTGGCGAGCGCGTGCGTATTTACCAGGCCGTGACGTTGGGCGCCAAGCGCTTCCCGGCGGATGAGGACGGGCAGTTGCAAAAGGGCCATCCCCGGCATCCGATTGTTGAGGATGACGTGGTGATCTACGCCGGGGCGACGATTTTGGGGCGCATTACCATAGGCAAGGGTTCGACGGTGGGCGGCAACGTGTGGCTGACCCGCAGTGTGCCGGCGGGGGCGAACATCACGCAGGCGAACCTGCAGCATGATGATGGGGCGCAAAAGTAGCGACTCAACACACATCCAATGTGGCAGGGGGCTTGCTCCCGATTGCAGTGTGTCGGCCAGCACAGGTGTAGCTGAACCACCGCTATCGGGAGCAAGCCCCCTCCCACATGTTTAACCGCATTCCAAATTCCCCCGGCAATCGCTGAACGATTTCCGTCGCTCACCCGTCATACCTTTCCTTGAGCTAGTGTAGGTATAGCCGACCACTCAGCCCCGCGATTAGTCCAAAACCGCCTATCCATGTTTAACTTGAATGTTCGTTCAAGTTAAACCCGGTGGTTCGCTGCCCGCTCACAACAGGAGGCTTACCTTTGCTGAGTCCGTTATTTACAGCCACATCCGACACCTTCGAGGTGCATCGTTCATGAGTGCATCGTCCACCCCATCCAGCGGCCAAGTGCGCATGAATGCGCCCGTTTTCTACTTTGCCGCCACCGTGATCATGCTGTTTGGCATCACGGTTATCGCTATCCCGCAACAGGCCGGTGCTTGGCTGCTGGCCGCGCAAAACTGGGCGGCCAACACGGTCGGCTGGTACTACATGCTGGCGATGACCCTGTATCTGGTCTTCGTGGTGGTCACCGCGCTATCGGGCTACGGCAAGATAAAACTCGGTGCCGACCACGACGAGCCCGAATTCAGTTACCTGTCCTGGGCCGGCATGTTGTTCGCCGCCGGGATCAGCATCACGCTGTTTTTCTTCTGCGTGTCGGAGCCGCTGACGCACTTGGTGCAACCGCCGCAGGGCGCGCCGTTGAACGCCGATGCTGCGCGCCAGGCCATGCAGATTCTGTTTCTGCACTGGGGCCTGCACGGCTGGGGCGTGTTCGCCTTTGTCGGCATGGCGCTGGCGTACTTTGCCTACCGGCATAACCTGCCGCTGGCGCTGCGTTCGGCGCTGTACCCGCTGATCGGCAAGCGCATTAACGGGCCTATCGGTTACGCAGTGGATGGCTTCGGCATCATTGCCACGGTGTTTGGCCTCGGCGCCGACATGGGCTTTGGCGTGCTGCACCTCAACTCCGGCCTCGACTACCTGTTCGGCATCGCGCATACCCAGTGGATTCAGGTCGGCCTGATAACGCTGATGATGGGCGCCGCTATCCTGGTCGCCGTGGCCGGCGTGGACAAGGGCGTGCGGGTGATGTCCGACATCAACATGCTGCTGGCCTGTGCGCTGCTGCTGTTCGTGTTGTTTGCCGGGCCTACCCAGCATTTGCTCAACACCCTGATCCAGAACATCGGTGACTACCTGGGTGCGTTGCCGACCAAGAGTTTCGACGTGTACGCCTACGACAAACCCAGCGACTGGCTGGGCGGTTGGACGGTGTTCTACTGGGCCTGGTGGATCGCATGGTCGCCGTTCGTGGGCCTGTTTATTGCGCGCATCTCGCGTGGCCGTACCATCCGCGAATTCGTGTTTGGCGTGCTACTGATTCCGCTGGGTTTCACCCTGGCGTGGATGTCGATTTTCGGCAACAGCGCCATCGACCAAGTGCTTAACCACGGCATGACTGCGCTCGGCCAGTCGGCCATTGACGACCCGTCGATGAGCCTCTACCTGCTGCTCGAAACCTACCCGTGGAGCAAGACCGTTATCGCGGTCACGGTGTTTATCAGCTTCGTGTTCTTCGTCACCTCGGCCGACTCCGGCACCGTGGTGCTGTCGACCCTGTCGTCCAAAGGCGGCAACGCTGACGAAGACGGCCCGAAATGGCTGCGCGTATTCTGGGGCGCGATGACCGCGCTGGTCACCAGTGCCTTGCTGTTTGCCGGCAGTATCGATTCGCTGAAGTCGGCAGTAGTGCTGACCTCGCTGCCGTTCTCGCTGATTTTGCTGTTGATGATGTGGGGGCTGCACAAAGCCTTCTACCTTGAGTCGCAAAAGCAGATTGCGCAGTTGCATTCCCTGGCACCGGTGTCGGGTTCGCGCAAGGGCACAGGCGGCTGGCGCCAACGTTTGGGCCAGGCGGTGCATTTCCCGTCCAGGGATGAGGTGTACCGTTTCCTTGAAACCACGGTGCGGCCAGCGATCGAAGAAGTGACGGCGGTGTTTGTCGAAAAAGGCCTGAGTGTCGTCACTCAGCCGGACCCGTCCAACGACAGCGTCAGCCTCGAAATTGGCCACGGCGAAGAGCATCCATTCGTTTACCAGGTACAGATGCGCGGCTATTTCACGCCGTCATTTGCACGCGGTGGCATGGGCTCCAAGCAGCTCAATAACCGTCGCTATTACCGCGCCGAAGTGCACTTGAGCGAGGGCAGCCAAGACTACGACTTGGTCGGCTACACCAAGGAGCAGATCATCAACGACATCCTCGACCAGTACGAGCGACACTTGCAGTTCCTGCACTTGGTGCGCTAACCGGTTGAACCCCGCAAAGCCCCGTTCTACGGGGCTTTCTTAAACTTAATTTCATCTGTCAAAGCGCTGTTTTGACGCGTAACTGTCATCTGGTCACTGCGTAATTGTGTGAAGCGTTTGACGCTTTCATTTCAGAACAGTGACGGAGACCGGTAACAATGAAGACGTTAATAAGCCCTGTGGTGGGTGTCGCCATGGCGAGCTTTATGCTGTCCGCGCATGCCGATTTTATTGATGACAGCCACGCCGATGTGACCTTGCTCAATCGCTACCTCAACCAACAAGGGCGAGACGTGGTGAACAGCAACGCCAAGGCCCACAGCATTCGTGATTGGGGCCAGGGTTTCGAGTTCAACTTCAAGTCCGGTTACACCGAAGGCCCGGTAGGCTTTGGCCTGGATGTGCAGGCGTTTTATGGGTTGAAACTGGATTCGGGCGGCGACCTCAACGACAAGAGTCATCAGGGCCGCTACCCCGGCAGCATGTTCCCGTTGGATGACGGCAAGTCTGCCGACCAGTTCGGCGTGCTCAGCCCCACGTTCAAAATGCGCTTTGCCAAAGATGAACTGCGCCTCGGCACGCTCTACGCTAGCAACCCGGTGCTGGCCAACACCGACGGCCGCCTGTACCAGCAGACCAATACCGGTGTGCAACTGGTGTCCAGGGACCTCTCTGATTTCACCTTCACCGGCGGCGATATTTTTAAAACCAAGATACGCAACGAAACCGGCGACCAGGGCATGATCACAGCGGGCGGTACTAAAGAGAGCGACCGCTTCCTGTTCGGCGGCGCCGACTACACCGGCCTGCCGGGCACCACGGTCAGCCTTTGGTATTCCAACCTTGAAGATTACTACCAGCAGTTTTTCCTCGGTGCCAAGCGCCACGACGCCTTGTCGGTCGGTGCCATCGACAGCGACGTGCGCGTGTTCCGCAGCCTGGGTGTGGGCGGTAACGCCGACGGCGACAGCGACTTTGCCGCCGCTGGCCTTTACGGCGACGGCACCGGCAAGGGCCGCATCAACCAGACCACCGCAAGCCTGCTTGAAAGCTACAGCCTGGACGGCCATACCGTCGGCCTGGGCATCCAGAAAAACAGCGGCGACAGTGATTTCCCTTACCTCGATTCTGGCCTGAACAGCGGTGACGCACGCCAAGGCCCGGGCTCCGGTGCGGATACGCCGGCGCTGACCAACCTGCAGTTGAACAAATTCCAGCACGCTGGTGAGCGCACGTGGCTGGCGCAGTACAAATATGACTTCGGCAAGCTCGGCCTCACCGGCCTGACGTTCTCCGCCGCCTACGCGCATGGCGATGATATTCGCACCGCGCAAGGCACCACCAGCGAATGGGAGCGTGACGTTGCCGTCGCCTACCAAGTTCCCACCGGCACCCTCAAAGGCCTCGGCGTGACCTGGAAAAACGCCCACGCCAGCCCGGACATTACCGGCGCCACCGTGCAGGACGAAAACCGCCTCTATGTCAGCTATGTCGTTCCACTCTGGTAGGAAATTGCTGTACAAGGAAAGGGCAGATTTAAGCGAACAAACGGGTTAAAAGCCCTGGGAATAAGCATATTCCCAGGGCTTGTTTGCCCTAAGCCCAGAGAGGATTCGATGACGTACATTGCTGCCGAAAACCGCTATGAATCTATTCCGTATCGCCGTGTAGGGCGCAGTGGATTGGTGCTGCCGGCACTGTCCCTGGGGCTGTGGCACAACTTTGGCGACAGCACCCCGATCGACACCCAGCGCGCCTTGCTGCGCACGGCGTTCGACTTGGGGATCAACCACTTTGACCTCGCCAACAACTATGGCCCGCCCTACGGCAGCGCCGAGATCAACTTCGGCCGGTTGCTGCGCGAAGACTTCAAGCACTACCGTGATGAATTGATCATCTCCAGCAAAGCCGGTTGGGACATGTGGCCAGGCCCTTACGGCCAGGGCGGCGGCTCGCGCAAATACGTGCTGGCGAGCCTGGACCAAAGCCTGCAACGCCTCGGCGTCGACTACGTGGATATTTTTTACTCGCACCGTTTTGACGCCGACACCCCGCTGGAAGAAACCGCCAGCGCCCTCGCCACTGCCGTGCAGCAGGGCAAGGCGTTGTACATTGGTATTTCTTCTTACTCGGGCGTGAAAACCCGCGAAATGGCCGCGTTGCTCAACGAGTGGAAAGTGCCGTTGCTGATCCACCAACCGGCCTACAACCTGCTGAACCGCTGGGTTGAAAAAGACCTGTTGGACACCACCGAAGAACTAGGTGCCGGGGTGATTGCCTTCACGCCGCTGGCCCAGGGTTTGCTCACCGACAAGTACCTCAACGGCGTGCCGGCGGATGCGCGGGTCAACCGTCCAGGCGGCGGTTCGTTGCAGGCCAAACACTTGTCCGAAGCCAACATCGCCCACGTGCGCGCGCTGAATGAAATTGCCCAGCGCCGAGGCCAAAGCCTCGCGCAATTGGCATTGGCCTGGACCCTGCGTGACCCACGGGTGACCAGTGCCCTGATCGGCGCGAGCCGGCCGGAGCAGATCATCGAAAACGTCGGCGCGTTGAACAACCTCAGCTTCAGCGCCGAAGAGTTGGCGGAGATCGACCGGTTCGCACAGGAAGGCGGGATTAACTTGTGGGAAAAGCCATCCACCGCTGAATAACCTCGGTCAATGTGGGAGCGGGCTTGCTCGCGATGGCGGTGGGTCAGACGCTATATTTATCGACTGACAGACCGCCATCGCGAGCAAGCCCGCTCCCACATTTGATCTTCAGTGTGGCTGACATCGCGGTCGGCTTAGAAAGGCGTGTCGCCCAGAATCGTTGCCCGGTGCATAACCCTCCGCTGCGGCCGGTAGTCATCCACCGCGTAATGCTGGGTCACGCGGTTATCCCAGAACGCTACGTCATTTGCCTGCCAACGCCAGCGCAGGGTGAACTCAGGGCGTGTTGTGTGGGCGAACAGCAGCTTTAAAATCGCTTCGCTTTCGGCGGGCTCCAGCTCATTTATCCGGGTGGTAAACCCCTCATTCACAAACAACGACTTGCGCCCGCTCACCGGGTGCGTGCGCACCACCGGGTGTGACAGCGGCGGGTTTCGCTTGCGGGTGGCGTCCCAGCGCGCGAGGTCTTCGGCGGTGTTGCCGAAGCGCTCCAGCGGAAACGATTTGGTGAAGTCATGAGTCGCCGTCAGGCCGTCGAGCAAGTGTTTGAGCGGCGCCGACAGTGCCTCATACGCCGCAATCCCGCTGGCCCACAGCGTGTCGCCGCCAAACGCCGGCAACAGCTTGGCGCTGAGGACCGCGCCGAGTGCCGGGGTGGGCAGGAAGGTCACGTCGGTGTGCCACACGGCGTTGTCGCGCACGTCGGTGACGGCGGTGTCGAGAATCAGCACTTCGGGCTGTTCCGGCACGTTGGGGTAGATCGGATGGATGTGCAGGTCACCGAAATTCGCCGCGAACCGCGCCTGCTGTTGCGGGCTGATGGCCTGGTCCCGGAAGAACAGCACCGAGTGCGTGAGCAACGCCTGTTCGAGGGCGTCGCGCTGTTCGGGTTGCAGCGGTTGGGTGAGGTCGACGCCACTGATCTGGGCGCCAAGGGCGATGCTTAACGGGGTAATGGTCAGGCTGTTCATGCGCTTCTCACTCAGTGTGCCTGGCCATGCCAAGGCACCCATTTACGCTGCAGGGCGCGCAGGCCCATTTCCATGGCGAAGGCGATGAGGGCGATCACCAGAATCCCCAATACCACCACATCGGTGACCAGAAATTGCGCAGCCGACTGCACCATAAAACCCAGGCCGCTGGTGGCCGCGATCAACTCGGCGGCGACCAATGTCGACCAGCCCACACCCAGGCCAATGCGCACGCCGGTGAGGATGTCGGGCAGCGCGCTCGGCAGGATCACATGGCGAATCAACTGCGCCCGCGTTGCTCCCAGCGACTGCGCAGCGCGCAGCTTGGCCGGGTCGACAGTGCGCACGCCGGTCGCGGTGGCGATGGCAATCGGCGCAAAAATCGCCAGGTAAATCAGCAGCACCTTGGACAGCTCGCCGATGCCGCACCAGATCACGATCAATGGCAGGTAAGCCAGCGGTGGGATCGGCCGGTAAAACTCGATCAGCGGGTCGAGAATGCCGCGCGCAATACGGTTGGCGCCAATGGCAACCCCGACCGGCACGGCGGTGAGTACCGCAAACCCCAGCCCCAAGCCGATGCGGCTGAGGCTCGCGCCAAGGTGCTGCCACAAGGTGGAATCCATGTAGCCCGTGGTCGCCAGCAACCAGCCTTTTTGCAACACCGCAGAGGGCGGCGGCAGGAACAGCGGTTCAATCAAACCGGTGGCGGTGACGGCCCACCAGATCGCCAGCAACGCGAGCAGCGTCAACAGGCTGATCCAGCGCGTGCTCAGGCTGCGCCGCAGTGGAATAACCGCGTGCGCCGCCGGCTTGGCGACGCTGGCGGGAAGTTCAAAACTGCTCATGCGCTCACCTGTCGTTGCAAGAACACTTTGCCCAACACGTGTTCGCGGGTTTCGATAAAACGCGGGTCGGACTTGATCGCCCGCGCCGATTCACCGGCGGCGTAGCGTTGGCCGAAGTCGAGGCTCAGGCGCTCGACGATCTGGCCGGGGTTGGGCGCCAGCAGAATCAAGTCGGTGGCGAGAAATACCGCTTCTTCGATGTCGTGGGTAATCAGGAATACCGGCTTGGCGGTGCGCTGCCAGACTTGCAGCAGCAGTTCTTGCATGTGCTCACGGGTGAAGGCATCGAGGGCGCCGAAGGGTTCGTCCATCAGCAGCACACGCGGGTCGGCAGCCAAGGCACGCGCCAGGCCCACACGCTGCTTCTGGCCGCCGGAGAGTTGCCAGATGCGGCGGTTGTCGAAACCGGCCAGGTCGACCAGGGCAAGCATCTCGCGGGCGCGCACCTCGCGCGCCGCCTTGGCGATGCCGGCCAGTTCCAGGCCGAAACCAACGTTGGCCAGCACGTCTTGCCAGGGCAGCAGGGCATCGTCCTGGAACACTACGCCACGTTCAGCGCCGGGGCCTTTGACCGGCACGCCGTCGAGGGTGATGCGCCCGGCAGAGGGTTCGACAAAACCGGCAATCAGGTTCAACAGCGAGGTCTTGCCACTGCCGGACGGGCCGAGGGCCACGAGCAATTGCTGAGGCCCAAGCTCAAGTGAAATATCTGCCAGTACCGGTTTTGTGGCGCCTGGGTACTGTGCGCTGATGCGCTCCAGTTTTAGCAAGGCCATCGCGATGACTCCTGAATCACTGAGTAATGAACTTGGCGCTGACGAAAGGCGCGTAGTCCGGCAGTACCGCGTCAACCTTGCCTTGTTCCTTGAGGAACGCGGCGGTGTCGGTCACCGCCTTGGTGGTCGGAGCGCCGAGCAGCGTCACCTGGTCTGCCGCCAGCGGGTAGACGTTGCCTTGCAGCAGCAATGGGATGTCACTGGCCTTGGCGCCGGAGAGCTTCACCAGCTTGTCGATATTGGTTTTATCGGCAAGCCAGGCGTGTGGGTCTTTGCGGTACTCGGCGTAGGCATCCAGAGTGACTTTGGCAAAAGCACTGACGATTTCCGGGTGCTTCTCGGCAAAATCCTTACGCACGATCCACGCATCGAAGGTCGGCGCGCCGAACGTGGCCAGTTCGCCGGAGGTGATCAGCACCTTGCCGTTTTCCTTGGCCACGCCGAGGGCCGGGTCCCACACGTAAGTGGCGTCAATATCACCGCGCTTCCAGGCGGCGATGATCGCCGGTGGCGCGAGGTTGAGGATGGTCACTTTCGAGGGGTCGATGTTCCAGTGCTTCAGTGCGGCCAACAGGCTGTAGTGGCCGGTTGAAACGAAGGGCACGGCGATTTTTTTGCCGATCAAGTCCTGCGGGCTGTTGATGCCTGAACCGTTGCGCGCTACCAGCGCTTCGGCGCCGCCGATCTGGGTGGCGACGAGGAAGGTTTCCACCGGCACTTTGCGGGTAATCGCGGCGGTCAGCGGGCTCGAACCGAGGTAGCCGATCTGCACGTCACCGGAGGCGATGGCGGCGATGATGTCGGAGCCGTTGTCGAACTTGCGCCAGTCGATCTTGGCGTGGGTGGCTTTTTCATACGCGCCGTCGGCCTGAGCGACTTTGGCCGGGTCTACGGTGGTCTGGTAAGCGATGGTCACGTCCGCCGCCTGGGCAAACAGGCTGGCACCGGCCAGGGACAAGGCGGCCAAGAGGCGCAGAGGGGTTAAACGTTTCAAGGGGAAGCTCCTCAATCAGGCGGCCGAGGGTCGGCGAGTGAGGAGACTAAATGATCTAAGAATCCGAAAATAAATAACATTTTCGAATTAGCTTATGAGGAGAAGGGGGAATGCCAATAGTAGATTCAATGCAGGCAAATGTGGGAGGGGGCTTGCTCCCGATAGCAGTCTTTCAGTCAATGATTCACTGACTGACACTCCGCCATCGGGAGCAAGCCCCCTCCCACATAAACCTCAGTTCCCGGAGGGCATCAAGCCCGGGCTTAGTTACTGATCGCCAGAATACTGGCCTGGTACGACCCGACAAACACGTCAAAGTCGCCCACTTCGTTTTGCTCCAGCTCCGCCTGTTGCGCCAGCGACGTGCGCGCCAGTTGCTCAAAATGCGCCTGCTCTTCGGCCGGCAACGGCTCCTTGCGGAAGTACTCGGCATGCACCTCACTCTGGTGCAGCGAGAACTGCGCAAAACTCTCTTTGCGCTCGGCCATTGCCGCCAATACTTGGGCCGATGGCGTCAGGGACGAGTCCTTGACCTTCGCCAACTGGGCGTCCAGCGCCTGGCTGTGTTCCTGCATGCCGTGGCTCTCATCGAGCAAGGCGGCCAACGGCGCAATCTGCTCGAGCAACTCGGTGGCCCACTCGGTCATGCCCACGGCTTGGCCCTCACGCTGCAATTGCAGGCCGGGGCGACGGCCTTCCTTGACCACACTGAGGAAGTTGGAGGTGGCGTTGCCGCAGTCGCTGTTGGCGAACAGCGGGCTGTCGTTCAGCGCGCAATACAGCAGGAACGCGTCGAGGAAGCGCGATTCCGGCAGGTCGATGCCCATCGGCAAGAACGGGTTGATGTCCAGGCAGCGCACTTCGATGTACTGGATGCCACGCGCGACCAGCGCCTGAATCGGCCGCTCGCCGGTGTAGGTCACACGCTTGGGGCGGATGTTGGAGTAGTACTCGTTTTCGATCTGCAGGATGTTGGTGTTGAGCTGTACCCACTCACCGTCCTTGTGCGTGCCCACTTCGACGTACGGCGCGTAAGGCGTCGCCACCGCTTCGCGCAGGCTGTCGGTGTAGCTGCTCAAATCGTTGTAGCACGGCGTGAGGCCGGCCTGGGCGTTGCTTTGGTAACCCAAGTCGCTCATGCGCAGGCTGGTGGCGTACGGCAGGTACAGCGTGTCGGCGTCGAGCATTTCCAACTGGTGCGAGCGACCGCGCAAGAAACCCGCGTCCAGCGCCGGCGAGGCACCAAACAGGTACATCAGCAGCCAGCTGTAGCGGCGGAAGTTACGGATCAGCGCGATATACGCCGTGGACTGATAGTCGCGGTCGGTGCCGACGAAGCCTTCAGTCTCCTTGAGCAACGGCCAGAGCTTTTCCGGCAGCGAAAAGTTGTAGTGGATACCGGCGATGCACTGCATGGTCTTGCCGTAACGCAGGGCCAGGCCCTTGCGGTACACGTACTTGAGCTGGCCGATATTGGAGGTGCCGTAGTAGGCAATCGGAATATCTTCCTCGGCCGGCAACGGGCACGGCATCGACGGGCTCCACAGGTATTCGCTGCCAAGCTTGGTGTAGGCAAAACGGTGAATCTTGTCCAGGCTGCTCAGGGTATCGGCCGGGTTGGGCAGGGCGGGAGTGATGAACTCCAGCAGCGATTCCGAGTAGTCGGTGGTGATCTGTTCGTGGGTCAGCGCAGCGCCCAAAGCTTCCGGGTGCGGCGTTTGTGCCAGACGACCGTCACCGGTGACGCGCAGGCATTCGCGCTCGATGCCGTGCAAGCATTGCTCTAGCAAAGAGAGGTGTTCGCGCTTGCCGAGCAGGGCCAGGCGGCGGTTGAGAAGTTCGCTCAAGTTGGATTCCTTCACGCGTCAGTCGCCCCAATATGGGGGTGGGCAGGACGGTCTACAAGGGTGAAGTTAAAACTGGCGTGATCGCCTGGTTTTGAGTCGATTTGACCCGCTCTGAAAAAGCCTTCTTCACTCCATGAGTTTGGCTATGGCGCGGCAAGAAAATTCCGACGCTGTTGTCGCAGCGCCGAAATTAACTCAAATCAAGGGTGGGGATCTATAGAACAGCGAAGGTGCCTTGTGCTTTTGCGACCAGTTTTTCGTCCTGGACCACATCCGCCTCCACCACCAGCGTGCGCCTGCCGGCGTGAATCACCCGGCTGGTGCACACCACCTCGCCCTGCGAGACGGCGCGGATATAGTTGATTTTGCACTCGATGGTCGCACTCTGTTGGTCAAAACCATGGGTGCTGGAACACGCCAGCCCCATCGTAATGTCCACCAGGCTGAAAATCGCCCCGCCATGCAGCTTGCCCGCGCGGTTGCGCAGTTGCGGCTCCAGGCTCAGGGCCACTTCGGCAACGCCTTCTTCAAGGCGCTGCAGGCGGCAGCCGATCAGCTCGCTGAACGCGCTTTGGGTCAAACCGGCGGGAATTTCCATCAGCGCTTCTTCAACTGTTTGGCATTCGCGAACAGCGACGCCATCGCGTTGTTGCTCGGCGCTGCCGTGGCAGTTTCCTTGCGCGGTGCGCTGCTTTCAGAGCGGTTCTGCGACTGGCGCGGTGCCGAGCCAGGGCGTGCACCCCGCGCACCGTCGATTTTCTCGCCGGGGGTGTCGCTCATGCGCATCGACAGGCCTACACGTTTGCGCGGAATATCGACCTCCATGACCTTGACCCGTACCACGTCACCGGCTTTCACCGCTTCGCGCGGGTCCTTGATGAACTTCTCGGACAGCGCAGAAATATGCACCAAACCGTCCTGATGCACGCCGATGTCCACAAACGCGCCGAAGTTGGTCACGTTGGTGACCACGCCTTCGAGGATCATGCCCAGTTGCAAATCCTTGAGGTCTTCGACGCCGTCCTGAAACTCGGCGGTCTTGAACCCTGGGCGCGGGTCGCGGCCGGGTTTTTCCAGCTCTTGCAGGATGTCGGTGATGGTCGGCACACCGAAGGTTTCGTCGGTGTACTTTTTCGGGTCCAGGCGTTTGAGGAACGCGGCGTCGCCGATCAGCGAGCGGATGTCGCGGTCGGTTTCGGCGGCAATACGCTGCACCAGCGGGTAGGCTTCCGGGTGAACGGCAGAAGCGTCCAGCGGGTTATCGCCGTTCATCACACGCAGGAAACCTGCGGCTTGCTCGAAGGTTTTTTCACCCAGGCGGGCGACTTTTTTCAGCGCCGCACGGGTTTTGAACGCGCCATTTTCGTCACGGTGGGTGACGATGTTCTGCGCCAGCGTGGCGTTAAGCCCGGAAATTCGTGCCAGCAACGCCACGGAAGCGGTGTTCACGTCGACGCCCACGGCGTTTACGCAGTCTTCCACCACCGCATCCAGGCCGCGCGCCAGTTTCAGCTGCGACACGTCGTGCTGGTACTGGCCGACACCGATGGATTTAGGGTCGATCTTCACCAGTTCGGCCAGCGGGTCTTGCAGGCGGCGCGCGATGGAAACCGCGCCACGGATCGACACGTCGAGGTCCGGGAATTCCTTGGAGGCCAGTTCCGACGCCGAGTACACCGAAGCGCCCGCCTCGGACACCATGACTTTGGTCATTTTCATCGCCGGGTATTTTTTGATCAGCTCGGCAGCCAGTTTGTCGGTTTCACGGCTGGCGGTGCCGTTGCCGATAGCGATCAGGTCCACCGCGTGCTTGGCACACAAGGCGGCCAAAATGGCCAGGGTCTGATCCCACTTGTTGTGCGGCACATGTGGGTAAACGGTGGCGTGGTCGAGCAGCTTGCCGGTGGCGTCGACCACCGCAACCTTGCAACCGGTGCGCAGGCCCGGGTCGAGGCCCAGCGTTGCGCGCGGGCCGGCCGGAGCGGCCAGCAGCAAGTCGTGCAGGTTGTGGGCGAACACGTTGATCGCCTCGGTTTCGGCGCCGTCACGCAGCTCGCCGAGCAGGTCGGTTTCAAGGTGGGTATAGAGCTTGACCTTCCAGGTCCAGCGCACCACTTCACCGAGCCACTTGTCCGCCGGGCGATTCTGATTCTGGATGCCGAATTGTTGACCGATCATGCCTTCGCACGGGTGCATGCTGCCCGGTAGCTCGTCGCCAACTTTCAGCGCAGAGCTCAGGATACCTTCGTTGCGCCCGCGGAAAATCGCCAGCGCACGGTGCGACGGCATGCTCTTGAGCGGTTCGTCGTGCTCGAAGTAATCGCGGAACTTGGCGCCTTCTTCCTCTTTGCCGGCGATAACGCGGGCGCTGAGAATGGCTTCTTGCTTGAGGTAAGTGCGCAGTTTTTCGAGGAGGCTGGCGTTTTCGGCGAAGCGCTCCATCAGGATGTACTTGGCGCCTTCGAGCGCGGCCTTGACGTCGGCGACGCCTTTTTCCGCGTCAATGAAACGTGCGGCTTCGGTGTCCGGGCTCAACGACGGGTCGTTGAACAGGCCGTCGGCCAAGTCGCCCAGGCCCGCTTCCAGGGCGATCTGGCCCTTGGTGCGGCGCTTTTGCTTGTACGGCAGGTACAGGTCTTCAAGGCGGGTCTTGGTGTCGGCGAGCTTGATGTCGCGCTCCAATTGCGGGGTCAGCTTGCCCTGCTCCTCGATGCTGGCGAGGATGCTGATGCGCCGTTCGTCGAGTTCTCGCAGGTAACGCAGGCGTTCTTCCAGGTGCCGCAGCTGGATGTCGTCGAGGCTGCCAGTCACTTCTTTACGGTAACGGGCGATGAAAGGCACCGTGGAGCCCTCATCCAGTAGCGCGACGGCCGCTTCGACCTGTTGTGGGCGTACACCGAGTTCCTCGGCGATGCGGCTGTTGATGCTGTCCATAAAACCACCTGAAATTCTGAAAGCAGCTCGCAGGCCCGGAAAACAAGGCGTTGCGAGGCGGGTTGAGCGGCCCGACTGGGCCTGCGCCTGGGTCAAGAGGCTGCCTGTTGACCCTCGAAACCGGAAAATTGCTGCCCGTCGCTGAAAAAACGGGTGAGGCAGTAAGCAGTAAAGTCTGACATTACCCTGTACAAAGGCGGCGCATTATAACCAGCGTTCTGCCCTTGGGGGCTACTGCGCCCGAGGTTACAGGGCGCTGGGTCACTGGCGGTGAAGGAAAAATCTGCTAACAATGCACACGGTGCGTATAACGGCAGCTAGGCCATAATGCGCGCCGAGACAAGAGGAGCATCTAATGAGCAGCACTGCACAAACTGCTGAAGGCGAAAAAATTCTTATCGTTGATGACGATCCGGGGCTGAGCAGCCTGCTGGAGCGGTTTTTCAACTCCAAGGGCTACCGTGCACGCGCGGTGCCGAACACCGAGCAGATGGACCGCCTGTTGGGGCGCGAAGTGTTCAATCTGGTCGTGCTCGACCTGATGTTGCCTGGCGAAGACGGCCTGACCGCCTGCAAACGCCTGCGCGGCGCGAACAACCAGATTCCAATCATCATGCTCACCGCCAAGGGCGATGAGCTGAGCCGCATCAAAGGCCTCGAACTGGGCGCTGATGACTACCTGGCCAAGCCGTTCAACCCTGACGAGTTGATGGCCCGGGTCAAAGCCGTATTGCGTCGCCAGGCAGCCCCGGTACCGGGCGCGCCAGGCAGCGAAGACGAAAGCGTTACCTTTGGCGACTACGAACTGTCGCTGGCGACCCGTGAGCTCAAGCGTGGCGAAGAAGTGCACATGCTGACCACCGGCGAATTCGCGGTGCTCAAGGCATTGGTGATGAACGCTCGCCAGCCACTGACCCGCGACAAGCTGATGAACCTGGCCCGTGGCCGGGAGTGGGATGCACTGGAGCGCTCCATCGACGTGCAGATCTCGCGTCTGCGCCGCATGATCGAGCCGGACCCGTCCAAGCCGCGGTATATCCAGACGGTGTGGGGCGTGGGTTATGTGTTTGTGCCGGATGGCACTGCAACCAAGTGATCGATGATTTGCAGGGGCGGGCATCCCGGCGTTTGACTCCATGAGGGTCGACGGGATGCCCGGCGTCTGCAATTCTGCGAGCGCCGCTCGTTCTTGCAAGGTGTCCAGCTGTCTCCTATGAAAACCCCGTTGTGGTTCCCGCAAAGTTTCTTCTCGCGCACCCTTTGGCTGGTGCTGATCGTCGTTCTGTTTTCCAAGGCACTGACGCTGGTTTATCTGTTGATGAACGAAGACGTGCTGGTGGACCGACAATACAGCCACGGCGTCGCGCTGACGCTGCGCGCCTATTGGGCGGCCGACCCTGAGAACCGTGAAAAGATCGCCAAGGCTGCGACCCTGGTGCGTGTTGCCGGCTCCGGCGTGCCCGAGGGCGAGCAGCATTGGCCCTACAGTGAAATTTACCAGCGCCAGATGCAGGCCGAACTCGGTGACGACACCGAGGTGCGCCTGCGTATGCATGTCTCCCCCGCGTTGTGGGTGCGTGCGCCAAGCCTGGGTCAGGATTGGCTGAAAGTGCCGCTGTACCCGCATCCGCTGCGTGGGCAAAAAATCTGGAACGTGTTGGGCTGGTTCCTGGCCATCGGCTTGCTTTCAACGGCGTCCGCGTGGATTTTTGTGCGTCAGCTTAACCAGCCGCTGAAACGCCTGGTGTTTGCCGCCCGCCAACTGGGGCAGGGGCGCAGTGTGCGCCTGCCGGTCAGCGATACGCCCAGCGAAATGACCGAGGTGTACGGCGCGTTTAACCAGATGGCGGAAGACGTCGAGCAGGCCGGGCGCGAGCGTGAGCTGATGCTGGCGGGTGTTTCACATGACCTGCGCACGCCGCTGACACGGTTGCGGCTGTCCCTTGAGCTGATGGGCAACCATTCCGACCTCACGGATGACATGGTCCGTGACATCGAGGACATGGACGCGATTCTCGACCAGTTCCTGGCGTTTATCCGCGACGGCCGCGATGAAGTGGTAGAAGAAGTCGACCTGACGGACCTGGTACGTGAGGTGGTGGCGCCCTACAACCAGAACGGTGAACAGGTGCGCATGCGCCTGGAGCCGATCCAGCCGTTCGCATTGCGTCGGGTATCGATGAAGCGCCTGCTGAACAACCTGATCGGCAACGCCTTGCACCATGCGGGTTCGGACGTGGAAGTGGCCGCGTACGTGTCCGGCGACAGCACAGCGCCTTATGTGGTGTTGAGCGTGATGGACAGTGGCGCGGGCATCGACCCGGCCGAACTTGAAGGTATTTTCAACCCGTTCACCCGTGGCGACCGTGCCCGGGGTGGCAAAGGCACGGGCCTGGGGCTGGCGATTGTGCGGCGGATCGCCTCGATGCATGGCGGCAATGTCGAGCTGCGCAACCGCGAAGAGGGCGGCCTGGAAGCGCGTGTACGCTTGCCGCTGGGGCTGATGCTGCCAAGAGATGCAGTTTAAGGGCAGCGACAAGCTTTAGCGTCAAGCTTCAAGCTGCAAGCAAAGAGCAAGCTGCTTTTGCCCTTACTTGCAGCTTGTAGCTTGTGCTTGTGCTTGTGCTTGCAGCTTGTAGCTTGTGCTTGCAGCTAACTAACCTTTGCCCTTGGTGCGGGTCATGTTCGGCCCGCCGTTCTTTTCCAGATGCTGAATGATGATCCCCGCCACGTCCTTGCCGGTGGTGGTCTCAATGCCTTCCAAGCCTGGTGACGAGTTCACCTCCATCACCAGCGGGCCGTGGTTGGAGCGCAGAATATCCACACCCGCTACCGCCAAGCCCATTACCTTGGCTGCGCGCAGTGCGGTCATGCGTTCTTCCGGGGTAATTTTGATCAAGCTGGCGCTGCCGCCACGGTGCAGGTTGGAACGGAACTCGCCTGGCTTGGCTTGACGTTTCATCGCCGCAATCACCTTGTCGCCCACCACGAAACAGCGGATGTCCGCACCGCCGGCTTCCTTGATGTACTCCTGCACCATGATGTTCTGCTTGAGGCCCATGAACGCCTCAATCACAGACTCCGCGGCGGTGGCGGTTTCACACAGCACCACGCCGATGCCCTGAGTGCCCTCCAATACCTTGATCACCAGCGGCGCGCCGTTGACCATGTCGATAAGGTCGGGAATGTCGTCCGGGGAGTGCGCAAAGCCGGTAACCGGCAGGCCAATGCCCCGGCGTGAGAGCAGTTGCAGCGAGCGCAGCTTGTCGCGCGAGCGTGCGATGGCCACGGATTCATTCAGCGGGAACACGCCCATCATTTCAAACTGGCGTAACACCGCGCAGCCATAAAACGTCACCGAGGCGCCGATACGCGGTATCACCGCATCAAAGCCTTCCAGCGGCTTGCCACGGTAGTGGATCTGCGGCTTGTGGCTGGCAATGTTCATATAGGCACGCAACGTGTCGATCACCACCATTTCGTGGCCACGTTCGGTGCCGGCCTCGACCAGGCGGCGGGTGGAATACAGACGCGGGTTTCGCGACAGCACAGCAATCTTCATGCAGCACCTGGGGCAGAAATAGTAGAGACCGGGAACACCGGCTTGTCTTGAACGTACTTGACGCCGGGGTTGACCACCAGATGGCCGTCAATCAACGCCTTGGAGCCCAGCAATAAGCGGTAACGCATGGCCTTGCGACAGGCGAGGGTGAATTCCACCCGCCATACCCGATCGCCCAACGCCAGGGTGGTGCTGATCACATAGCGCACCTGCGCATGGCCGTTGGAGCTCTTGATGGTTTTCATCGTCACCAGCGGCGCTTCACAGCGGCGGTGACGCAGTTGCACCACAGTGCCCAAGTGCGCGGTGAAGCGCACCCACTTTTCACCGTCGCGCTCAAACGGCTCTATCTCGGTGGCGTGCAGGCTTGAGGTGCTGGCACCGGTGTCGATTTTCGCGCGCAGGCCAGCCACTCCCAAGTCGGGAAGTGCCACCCACTCACGCAGACCCACAACGGTCAAATGGTCAAATGTCTTCAATAGGGTTAACCGGTTAATTCGCCCAGGCCTGAGTTGAAACCTCAGGCAAGGCTTTGAATGCAGGCCTGGCGAACCAGTAACCCTGCATCAGAAAAATTCCACAGTCGGACAAAAAATCGCGCTCGCCGGCACTTTCGATGCCTTCGGCAATGACAGTAACGCCCAACTGCTCACAGATTGTGACAATCCCCCGGACGATCACCTGACGGACACGGTCTTGATCGACATCGCGAATCAGCGCCATGTCGAGTTTGATCAAATCAGGTTGGAAATCGGCCAGCAGATTCAGCCCGGAATGGCCCGCGCCGAAATCGTCGATCGCGGTCTTGAAACCGAATTCGCGGTATTCACGCAGAATATTCGTCAAATGGCGATGGTTATCTACATGCTCGCTTTCCAGCGTCTCGAAAATCAGCTGATTGAGCGGAAAATTATGCGCACGCGCCGCTTCCAGCGTACTGCGGATACACAGCTCCGGCCGGTACACGGCATTCGGCAGAAAATTGATCGAGAGGTGGGTTTGCATGCCCAGCGCAGCGGCCCCGGCAATCGCCTGTGTGCGGCAACGCTGGTCGAAGCGGTAACGATTGCTCTCGTTGACGTGCCCTAGCACGGAGTGCGCGCCTTCACCGTGCGTGCCTCGTACCAACGCTTCATAGGCAAAAACCGAGTGGTCCCGAAGGTCTACGATAGGCTGATAGGCGAACGCAAAATCGAAACTCAGCGGTTCGCTTTGCTGGCAGCCCACGCAACGCTGGTTGGGCGAGGTGAGTGAAGCAGGGAAGTCGGTCACAGCGTATCCTCGCGAAAACAGGGTGCTACCTGGCGTATCTTAGGTGAGCTCGGGGGTTTATGCGTCGATGGGTTTCAACGGTACAGTTGCGACATTTTTCAGAGCGAGGAATTCAAGTGGCTCAGAAGCAGGAAGAGGAAGAAAAGGTCCGGTTGGACAAGTGGTTGTGGGCGGCGCGTTTTTATAAAACCCGTGCCCTGGCCAAGGCCGCCATCGAGGGCGGCAAGGTGCACCATCGCGGTGAGCGCTGCAAACCTGGCAAGGAGCCGCGCGTGGGTGATGAGTTGCAGATTCGTAACGGGTTTGATGAAAAAACCATCGTGGTGCAGGCGCTTTCAGTCGTGCGCCGTGGTGCGCCCGAAGCGCAGGCGCTGTACGCCGAGACCGACGCCAGCATCGCCAAGCGCGAAAACGCAGCGGCCATGCGCAAGGCGGGTGCTACCGGCATGACCACCGACGGCAAACCGAGCAAGAAGCAGCGCCGCGATTTGTTCAAGTTTCGCGGCAGTGGCAATGACGATTGATGCGCAAATCTGCAACCAGAAGGCGATCAAATGTGGGAGCACGTCCACTCCCACATTGAGCCTGTGGTGTTACGCAGTTGCGCGTATGACGCTCAATCGCCCGATGACTGGCAGTTTGCCGAGTAACCTGAAGATCGGTGCGGTCAGCCGTAACAACCCCTCCGACACCTTCGCCGCAAACGGCGTGTAATACCCCCAGCCCAGTGCCAATAGCGCCAGCAGCACACCGCCGATGTAATCGTCCTGCCCCCAATGCGCGCCCGCTACCAGCCGCGGCATCATGAACAACAGTGCCAGGCCCCAGATCACCAGCACCTGGCCAATGCGCTTGGCGAACACCGTCATGAACATCGCCCAGATCAACAGCACCGAAGCATGATCGCCTGGGAAACTCTGGCTTGAACGGTCCTTCAACTCCCAGGTTTTCTCAAGGCCCGGGAAGTAATCGCTCATTTGCACCGCGCCGCTGATCACCATCGACGGGCTGCTGTGTTGCCAACCCATTTGCGCGGCGAGTTTGGAAAACAGCATGCGGATAAACAGCAACAACAACAGAATGCCGAAAAAGCCGAAAAACGCTTGGCGTAGCTGCATCGCCTTGAACACCCAGTCACCACGCACCAGCAGCGCCAGCAAAATGACCCCGACCACCGCGTCGAACGGTCGCAAACTGGCCACGGCCCACACGTGTAACCACATCGAATGGCTCGCCAGCGGGTCATTGAGCAGGTGGAACAGCCATTCGTCGAATATCACACAGAGCATCTGGCCCGTGGGCCACAGCCAAAAACACAACAGTGCAACAGCGACCAGATTGCAAACGGCCCATCGCCGGAGGTTCCACGTGGCTTGGAACAAACCCGGA
This sequence comes from Pseudomonas kitaguniensis, assembly GCF_049199985.1. Lineage (NCBI taxonomy): Bacteria > Pseudomonadati > Pseudomonadota > Gammaproteobacteria > Pseudomonadales > Pseudomonadaceae > Pseudomonas > Pseudomonas kitaguniensis. Next base: position 65,223 of record NZ_JBLZPT010000009.1, on the reverse strand, counting down.
TTGTTCATAAACTGTTCCTCATCGCTCGATTGCTCTCCTTTTTTCAGGAGAAAACCGCACCAAATTGGTGCTAAAGCGTTTTATTTTATAAACCTTGTCATCAATTTGTCATCATTCAGATACCGAGACCTATGACTGATCTACCGGATACCGACTTCACCCAACGCTTCATCTTCGACGAGAACGACGCCCGCGGCGAACTGGTCTCGCTGGAGCGCAGCTATGCCGAAGTCCTCGCCAAGCACGCCTATCCGGAGCCGGTCGCGCAACTGCTCGGTGAATTGATGGCGGCGGCGGCGCTGCTGGTCGGCACCATGAAGTTCGACGGTTTGCTGATTCTGCAGGCGCGTTCCGATGGCCCGATTCCGATGCTGATGATCGAGTGCTCCAGCGAGCGCGAGATCCGTGGCCTGGCCCGTTACGAAGCCGACCTGATCACCGCCGACGCCACCCTCGGCGACCTGATGACCAATGGCGTGCTGGCGATCACCGTCGACCCGACCGAAGGCCAGCGCTACCAGGGCATCGTCGACCTCGACGGCGAAACGCTGTCGGACTGCTTCACCAATTATTTCGTGATGTCGCAGCAAGTCGGCACCAAGTTCTGGCTAAACGCCGACGGCAAGCGTGCGCGTGGCCTGCTGTTGCAGCAATTGCCGGCTGACCGCATCAAGGACGACGATGAGCGCACCGACAGTTGGCGCAAGCTGACCGCCCTGGCTGGCACCCTGACCGCTGAAGAACTGCTGGCCCTGGACAACGAAACCATCCTGCACCGCCTCTACCACGAAGAGGCCGTGCGCCTGTTCGACGCACAGGGTCTGCGCTTTCGTTGCAGTTGCTCGCGCGAGCGTTCAGCCAATGCTTTGGTCAGCCTTGGTTTGGAAGATGCGCAGAATTTGGTAGTGGAGCACGGTGGCCATATCGAGATCGACTGCCAGTTTTGCAACCAGCGTTACCTGTTCGATGCCGCCGATGTAGCCCAATTATTTGCCGGCGCAGGCATCGACACCCCCTCCGACACCCGCCACTAAAACGTTTAAGCACAGGTGAATCACCTGAAAAACGCCGGATTAGCGCAGTTCTGACGGGAGGCCCCTACTCTTTTTGGGCTTTTCTGGCATAATCCGGCCCACTTTTTTCGCGGTAGTAGTGCGCAACTTTCTACTACAAAACGTTTGGAGCACTCGGCCATAGGCCGACGGGGAACCTCATGACGCAAGCCAATAACGCCGTATACACCGATCTGAGTGTTGACGATCTGGTCAAAGAAGCCCTGCAGCGCGGTGAAGGCGTGCTTGCCGATACTGGCGCGCTGGTCGTAGAAACCGGTCACCGTACCGGCCGTTCGCCGGTCGATCGCTTCATTGTTGAAGAGCCTTCCACCCAGGCTGCCATTGCCTGGGGCCCGATCAACCGCAAGTTCCCGGCCGACAAGTTCGATGCCCTGTGGAGCCGCGTAGAAGCATTCAACAACGCGCAAGAGCATTTCGTTTCCCACGTTCATGTAGGGGCCGCTGAGGACCACTACCTGGCCGTGAAAATGACCACCCAGACTGCCTGGCAGAACCTGTTCGGTCGTTGCCTGTTCATCAACCCGGCCCAATACAACCCGGCCGGTCGTGAAGAGTGGCAAGTGCTTAACGTGGCCAACTTCGAGTGCGTGCCAGAGCGTGACGGCACCAACTCCGACGGTTGCGTGATCCTCAACTTCGCGCAGAAAAAAGTCCTGATCGCCGGCATGCGTTACGCCGGTGAAATGAAAAAAGCCATGTTCTCGGTGCAGAACTTCCTGCTGCCGGCCGCCGACGTACTGCCGATGCACTGCGCTGCCAACATCGGCGAAGCAGGCGACGTGACGTTGTTCTTCGGTCTGTCGGGCACCGGCAAAACCACCCTGTCCGCCGACGAAAGCCGTTACCTGATCGGTGACGACGAACACGGCTGGGGCGAAGGCGTGGTGTTCAACATCGAAGGCGGTTGCTATGCCAAGTGCATCGACCTGTCCGAGAAGAACGAGCCGGTTATCTGGAAAGCCATCAAGCACGGCACCGTGCTCGAAAACGTAGTGATCGACGATGCCAAGCACGCCGACTACACCAACGTCAGCCTGACCCAGAACAGCCGCGCCGCCTACCCGCTGGAACACGTTGCCAAGCGCTCCGAGCACAACCTCGGCGGCGAGCCAAACGCGGTGATCTTCCTGACCTGCGACCTGACCGGCGTACTGCCGCCAGTCTCGATCCTCAGCGAAGAGCAAGCGGCCTACCACTTCCTGTCCGGCTACACCGCACTGGTGGGCTCGACCGAAATGGGTTCGGGCAGCGGCATCAAGTCGACCTTCTCCACCTGCTTCGGCGCGCCATTCTTCCCACGCCCGGCCGGCGAATACGCTGAGCTGCTGATCAAGCGCGTGCGCGGCTTCGGCTCCAAGGTCTACCTGGTCAACACCGGCTGGACCGGCGGTGGCTACGGCGTCGGCAAGCGCTTCAACATCCCGACCACTCGCGGCGTGATCGCAGCCATCCAGAGCGGCGCGTTGGTCGGTGCTGAAACCGAGCACCTCGACACCATCAACCTCGACGTGCCACTGGCCGTACCGGGCGTTGACACCGGCCTGTTGAACCCACGTAACACCTGGGCTGACAAAGCTGCGTACGACGAAGCCGCGAAAGCGCTGGCCGCTCTGTTCGTAGAGAACTTCAAGAAGTTTGAAGTGAGCGATGCGATCAAGGCTGCCGGGCCTAAGTTGTAAGGTTCGGTTGTTGTGAAAAAGCCGCCTCTTGCAGGCGGCTTTTTTATGCGCGAAAGGTTAGCGGGCGAGGGACCCGAAGGTGGGAGGGGGCTTGCTCCCGATGGCGGCGGGTCAGCCAGCTGAATTATTGGCCGGCCTACCGCTTTCGCGAGCAAGCCCGCTCCCACAATTAGACGTGGCGTGTGCTTGAAGTCAGTTGAGGTCTTCCAGCGTTTGCGTGTCCCAGTTGTGGTGCTTGATCGCCAGGTAAAGCATGCCGATGGTCAGCGCGATTTTATCGCCACGGCCCTTGGCGCGGCGTTTCAGGAACACATCAAACACCGGCGGCTGGAAATAACGATAAGCGTCGTAGTCACCCAGGTCGAGCGCAAAATCCTGTTCCAGCGCTTCCATGAATTGCGTGGCTTCGGCGCCATCGCAGCCAAGGTCAAAGTTGATCGAGGTGTCGAGGCGAATAGTCTTGTGTTCCGGCAGGCCGATTTCTTCGTGCAGCAATTGCAGGAGTTGCTGCATGGCGGCGTCTTCGGGGAAGTTGGGAGCCAGGTTCATGGTGGGTGCACGCAGGAGTGGGTGGATGGCAGGGCGCGGAGCGTCCCAAGCGGCATTCCCACGCGGAGCGTGAGGAACGATCATTTACTGTCAGTCAAATGTGCCCGGTGGGCGCGGTACTTGGCAAGAACGGCTTCGCGGGTTGGCAAGGGTTTGTCGACGTCGGCAGGTTGGGTATTGAATCCTTCCAGGCGCAGGCTGGCGAGGTAATTGGAGCGGCGGATCTTGTGGAAATGATCCTGTTTTTGCTCAAACGTTGGTTCGCTCATTGCGGCGTACTCATGGGTCGCAAAACTTGATTTTAGCACCTGGCTCAGATCCAAACTGTGGGTTGTTGGTTGTCCTGCAATACTGTGCGAAATGTCCTGCTTCGGCCCAAGGCCATCCTTTACCCTGTGTATTATCCTGTCTCTTTTTTCCTTGCGACCTTTCTCGATTCGCTGAACGCACTGGTCTATGTTTTGGGCTCATTCAGCGGTCAATGGAGTGACAGCTCATGCACGACACCCTCCAACAGGTCTTCGGTTTTTCACAATTTCGTTTGGGCCAGGAACAAACCGTCAGTGCGGTGCTGGCCGGTCGCTCGGCTGCCGCTATTTTCCCCACGGGCTCGGGCAAGTCCCTGTGCTATCAGCTGTCGGCGGTGCTATTGCCGCATTTGACGCTGGTGGTTTCGCCCTTGTTGGCGCTGATGCAGGACCAACTGGGCTTCCTGCAACGCCACGGCATTTCGGCGGGCAGTATCGATTCGGCGCAAACCCGCGACGAGGCCAATGATGTGATGGCCCGTGCGCGTTCAGGTGAGTTGAAAATCCTGATGATTTCCGTGGAGCGTTTGAAGAACGAGCGCTTCCGTAATTTCCTGCAAAGCGTGCAGCTCTCGTTGCTGGTGGTGGATGAGGCGCACTGTATTTCCGAGTGGGGCCACAACTTTCGCCCGGACTATTTGAAGCTGCCGGACTACCAGCGTCAGTTCAATATCCCACAAGTGCTGCTGTTGACGGCTACGGCGACGCCCAAGGTGATTGCCGACATGCAGGCGAAGTTCGCTATTGCACCGGACGACGTGGTCACCACCGGCTTCTACCGGCCCAACCTCAATTTGTTGGTGGAGCCGGTTGCCGGTGCTGATAAGCGTGCGCGGCTGGTTGCGTGGATGAAAGAGCGCGCCAATCAGCCGAGCATCGTCTACGTCACGTTGCAGAAAACGGCTGAGCAGATTGCCGAGCACCTCACCCGCAATCGCATTCTGGCCGAGGCGTATCACGCGGGTTTGCCCCACGATAAGCGCGAGGGCATTCAGCAGCGCTTTATGGGCGGGCGCTCCAATTGCATCGTCGCGACCATCGCGTTTGGCATGGGCATCGACAAGAGCGATATTCGCAATGTGGTGCACTTTGACCTGCCCAAATCCATCGAGAACTACAGCCAGGAAATCGGTCGCGCGGGGCGTGATGGCCTGCCATCGGACTGCCTGGTATTGGCCAACCGCGACAGCCTGAATGTGCTGGAGAATTTCGTGTACGGCGACACGCCGGAGCAGGGCGGCATTCGTCGTGTGCTGGAGGAGCTGCAAGCGGCGCGGGTTGATGGGCAGTGGGAGTTCTTGCTGAGGTCATTGTCGGACCACAGCAACATCCGTGAGCTGCCGCTCAAGACGCTGTTGGTGCAATTGGAACTCAAGGGCGTGATCGCGCCGCGCTACGCGTTTTATGCCGAATACCGCTTCAAGTACCTGATCGAACCCGACGCCTTGCTCGCGCGGTTTGCTGGCGAGCGGCAGCAGTTTGTCGCGGCGATTATCCAGGTCTGTCAGCGCGCCAGAACCTGGGCAACCGTGGATTTCGACGCGCTGTATCAACAGCATGGCGCCGAGCGCAACCGCGTGGTCAAGGCGTTGGATTACTTCCAGGAGCAGGGCCTGATCGAGCTTGAAAGCAAGCAGATGACGGAGGTGTACAGCCTGCTGAATACCGATTTTGACCCAGAAGCGTTAAGCCTGGAGTTATACACAGGCTTCAAACAGCACGAGGTGGCAGAGGTGGCGCGGATCCACGCCATGCTTGAGCTGTTTGCCACCGAGCGTTGCCTTGGGCAGCGTTTGGCTGAGTACTTTGGTGATGAAAATGCCCCTCAGCGTTGCGGGCATTGCTCGGTGTGTCACGGCCACGTTGCGCACTTGCCGCCGCCGCCGGGTTTGCCGCCGCTTGTGGATAAAAACTTCATGGCGCTGTGCGGTGATTTTATCCACAGGCACCATGAGGCCACCGGGGATTTGCCAGGCGCGGAGCGGCTCACGCGCTTTCTGGGCGGTATCAGCGTGCCGTTGTTTACCAAGCTTAAAGCGCGCAGCATTGCGGGTTTCGGTGCGCTGGAGGACTACCCCTTCGCAGAGGTACGCGATTGGGCCGCAGCCCATTTGAATGACCTGTAAAACCACATCTACGAGACCTGCACATGCCTGACTCAATGCCGTTACGCGCCGATTACCGTCACTTCCAGCCGATCATCACGCGTTGGCACGACAACGACGTGTATGGCCATGTAAACAACGTGACCTACTACAGCTTTTTCGACACGGCGGTGAATACCTACCTGATCGAGCAGGGCGGGTTGGATATTCATGACGGCGAAGTGGTGGGGTTTGTGGTGAGTTCGGCGTGCGATTATTTCGCCTCGATCGCGTTTCCCGATCGTATAGACATTGGCCTGCGGGTCGGCAAATTGGGTAACAGCTCGGTGCAGTACGAGTTGGCGGTGTTCAAGGCGGGCGAGGATGACGCCTGTGCGGCTGGGCGCTTCGTGCATGTGTTTGTGGACCGGGCGTCGAACCAGCCGGTGACCATCCCGGGAATGTTGCGCGAGGCGTTGCAGCGGTTGGTGGTGTGAACCTGAACGTGAACACTCAGCCAACGCAAATGTGGGAGGGGGCTTGCTCCCGATGGCGGTGGCTCAGCCAAACAGGTGTTGGCTGACACACTGCCATCGGGAGCAAGCCCCCTCTCACAGATTAACGATCGCGGTAGTGATGTTTGTTCTTGCGATGCCCGTAGGCGTGCCCACGACCACGATGGTCATCGCGGTCATAGCGACGGTTATCTCGCCCACGGTCACGACGGTCGTCGTCATCGCTCTTGTTGCCCATGTAGTTGCCGACCGCACCACCTGCGCCGCCGCCGGCGGCTGCGCCGATCAGGCTGCCGGTGGTGCCGCCCATGCTGCGGCCTACGACGTTGCCGCCGGCTGCGCCCAAGGCACCGCCAATTGCTGCTTCACCACGGCTGCGCTTGTCTGCGCCGACCGCACTGCCGCCCGCGCCGCCGACGGCTGCGCCGATGGCCGAACCGGTGTTGCCGCCGAGCTGCTGGCCAACGACCGAACCTAGAACCCCGCCCAATGCGCCGCCCACACCGGCTTCGGTGGTGCCACCGGCCATGGCTGCGCCACTGACCAGGCTAAAGGACAACAAGAGAATCGAGGAGAACTTCATAGACAGACCTCAAGAGGATGACGGCGCGATCCTGAGGTTGTATCGAGACGCTGACAATCGAAATCCGACCAGTGGTGTGAGTTGTATACAATTCTATAAGTTACTGTTTTGTATAAGGAACTTAAGTGATTTTTGCGGGTCTGTAGCTTCTGTCAGTAGTGACTTCGAAACGGCCGCTTTTAAGCAAAAGCGGCCTTTTTTGTGCCTGAAGAATCTTCAGGCTGTAGAGCTTGTTGTCGTCAGGCAGAGCGCGCCATGATCAAGCCACTGTCGCTCGCCGCTTCCAAACGAATCGCCACGAACTTCGACGTCGGGGTATGGCTGCCTTCCCCGGTGCTTTCCAGCGGCACCAGCGGGTTCACTTCCGGGTAATAAGCGGCTGCCTGGCCTGCCGGAATATCAAACGCGAGCAAGGTGAAGCCCTTCACGCGGCGCTCGCGGCCGTCTTCCCACAGCGACACGATGTCGGCCTTCTGCCCTGGCTTGAAGCCCAGGCGGATGATGTCTGCTTCGTTGACGAACAACACGTCACGCTGACCTTTTACGCCGCGGTAGCGGTCGTCCAGGCCATAAATGGTGGTGTTGTACTGATCGTGGGAGCGCATTGATTGCATGATCAGGTCCGGCACACGGCCTGTGGCGTGGGTGCGTTCGTGAATCAGGTCTTTGGGCAGAACGTTGGGGCGGAAGTTGGCGCGGCCCGATGGGGTGTTCCAGCGGCGCGAACCGGCGGAGTTGCCCAAGTAGAAACCGCCCGGGTGTTTGATCTTCTCGTTGAAGTCTTTGAAGCCCGGGATGGTGTCGGCGATCAAGTCGCGGATGCGCCCGTAGTCGGCCACCAGCCAGTTCCAGTCAACCGGTTTACTGCCCAGGGTCGCAGCGGCAATGCCGGCGACGATGGCAGGCTCGGATTTCATCAGCTTCGACAGCGGTTGCAGTTGGCCGTTGGAGCCGTGAACCATGCTGAACGAGTCTTCCACCGTCACCGCTTGCGGGCCGTCGGCCTGAATGTCGATGTCGGTACGGCCCAGGCACGGCAGAATCAGCGCGTCCTTACCGTGCATCAAGTGGCTGCGGTTGAGCTTGGTGCTGATCTGCACGGTCAGGTCGCAGTTGCGCAGCGCTTCGAACGTGCGCGGGCTGTCCGGCGTGGCTTGGGCGAAGTTGCCGCCCAGGCCGATAAACACCTTGGAGCGGCCTGCGAGCATGGCGTGGATCGCTTCGACCACGTTGTGGCCATTGTCACGCGGCACCTGGAACTGAAAGCGGCGCTCAAGGGAGTCGAGGAACGCCGCCGGTGGGCGCTCGTTGATGCCCATGGTGCGGTCGCCCTGCACGTTGCTGTGGCCACGCACCGGGCACAGGCCGGCGCCGGGGCGGCCGATATTGCCGCGCAGCAGCATCAGGTTGGCGATTTCCTGGATGGTCGGCACCGAGTGGCGGTGCTGGGTGATGCCCATCGCCCAGCACATGATCACGTTCTTGCCCTTGGCGTACATGCGCGCGATCTGTTCGATCTCGATCAGGCTCAGGCCGGACTGCGCGACGATTTCATCCCACGAGGTGTCGTCGATCTGCCCGAGGTAATCCAGCACGTTGGTCGTGTGTTCGTTGAGGAAGTCGTGGTCGAACACGGCTTCTTTGCCTTCGGCCTGAGCCTGGCGCTCCCACAGCAGCAGGAACTTGGCCATGCCGCGCAAGATGGCCATGTCGCCACCGAGCGCCGGGCGGAAGTAGGCGGTGTTGGTCGGCTTATCGCCGTTGGTGAGCATTTCCAGCGGGTGTTGCGGGTGCTGGAAGCGCTCCAGGCCACGCTCTTTCAGCGGGTTGATGCACACCACTTGAGCACCACGTTTTACCGCTTCGCGCAGCGGCTCCAGCATGCGTGGGTGGTTGGTGCCGGGGTTCTGGCCCCACACGAAAATCGCATCGGCATGTTCGAAGTCATCAAAGGTCACGGTGCCTTTGCCCACGCCCACACTTTGCGCCAGGGCCACGCCGCTGGCCTCGTGGCACATGTTCGAGCAGTCCGGGAAATTGTTGGTGCCATACGCGCGCACAAACAACTGATACAAGTAGGCCGCTTCGTTGCTGGCCCGGCCCGAGGTGTAGAACTCGGCCATGTCCGGGCTCGGCAATGCATTGAGGTGCTTGCCCACCAGGTCGAACGCCGCTTCCCAACTGACCGGCACGTAGTGGTCGGTCTGTGCGTCATAGCGCATCGGCTCGGTCAGGCGGCCTTGGTATTCCAGCCAATAGTCGCTCTGCGCGAGCAGCGCGGTGACGCTGTGTTTGGCGAAGAATGCAGCGTCCACGCGGCGCTTGGTGGCTTCCCAGTTGACCGCCTTGGCGCCGTTTTCGCAGAACTTGACCATGCCGCTTTCCGGCGAGTCGCCCCACGCGCAGCCGGGGCAGTCGAAGCCGCCGTTCTGGTTGGTTTTGAGCATCATGCGCAGGTTTTTCAGCGCGTTGTCGCTGGTCAGCCAGGCTTGCGCCACGCTGATCAGTGCACCCCATCCGCCGGCTGGGCCTTTGTAGGGCTTGTAGCGCGGGGTCGGGGTTTGGTCGGCTTGATGATGATTGCTCACGGCTGTTTCTCCATCGCAGGGCTGTAAACCCGCGGCGCACTTTTCTGCGGCAGGTGGATGAGATTAAGGTTGTGCCGACGCGCCCATTGCAGGGCCAGGCCGGTGGGCGACGACAGGCTAACCAGGGTCTGGATGCCCGCGCGCAGAACTTTTTGAATCAATTCGAGACTGCAGCGGCTGGTGACAATCGCCAGGCCGCCGTCGGTCGGAATGTTTTGGCGGATCAGTGCGCCGATCAATTTATCCAGCGCGTTATGCCGGCCGATGTCTTCGCGGCCCATCAACAATTCGCCCTGGTTGTTCATAAATACCGCCGCATGCACCGCGCCGCTGTACTGGCCCAAGGGCTGGAAAGCGCTGATGCGTTGGCGCAGGCCCTCAAGCCATTCGGCGGGCGGCAAGGGCGCACCGGGCAATACTTGAAGGTCTGGCAAGGCTTGTTCAACCGCTTCTACGCCGCACAAACCGCAGCCGCTGGTGCCTGCCAACTGGCGGCGCTGCTGCTTGAGGTTCCAGAACGCACGGCTGGAAATCTGCACCTGAGCGTATTGGGCCGAGCCAGAACCGCTGAGTTTAAGGTCATAAATGTCGCTAACGTCGGGGATAATGCCGCTGCCGATGCTAAAGCCGACAATGAAGTCTTCAAGGTCGGTCGGCGTTACCAGCATCACGGCCTGGCTGATGTCGTTATAGGCAATCGCCAACGCCACTTCTTCGGCCAACGCAGTGCTGGCGACTTCAGTGTGTTCGAGGTTGCAAAACTGGTAGCTCTGGCTGGCGGCCGGCGCGAGCGTTTCGAGGGCGGGCGCCGCGCAAGCTGGGCGCTTGGCGTTCATGGGGCAGTACCACCGGCGGATTGATCAATGTTCAGACTAGGCGCGACAAAGCGTCGCGTCTAATCGTCAGTACTGATCTATCGATAGATGGCGTCGATCAAGGCTCTTGCTGCGATTTTTGAAACAGCGCAAAACACGCTTCGGCGAGTGCCGAGCGGGGTGCGCCGCGGCGCATGATCAACCCCAGGCGCGCCACTGTGTGAGCGTCCTCAATGGGTTGCAGGCGCAGGTGCTCGGTGAGCGCGTCAAGCCCACCTTCCAGCGGCATGACTGCGCAACACAGCCCGCCGTGCACGGCTTGCAATAATTGATGCACCGCATCGGTTTGTAACAAAGGCTGCGGATTCAGCCCACGGCTGTGGAAGTTATGGTCGATCGATTGGCGAAAGTGCATGCCGCTGGTGAGCATGCCCAACGGCAGTTCGATCAGCGCTTCCCAGCTCAAAGGGGTATCGCCAAAGCTGAAAAATCGTTGGTCGTAGAGCAGCCCCATACGGGTTTCGCCCAAGGCCAGCGAGTCGAAACGCTCAGTGTCGAGGCGCTCCAGGTAGGACACGCCAAGGTCCAGGCGGTTGCTCGCGAGTTGTTCCAGAATTTGCTCGGAGCTTAATGCCGACAGCTCAAAGCGCAGGCTCGGGTGCTCTTTATGCAGTTGCTGCATCAAGGCCAAAGGGTCAAAGCTCGACAGCGGCACCACGCCCAGGCGCAACGTGCCGACCAAATTGCCACGACAGGCGGCCGCTTCGGCCAGCAGGCCGTCATAGGCCGCCAGCACGGTGCGCGCCCACGCCAATACCCGCTCGCCCGGCGCGGTAAACCCTTCAAAACGCTGGCCACGGTTGACCAACGGCAGGTCGAGTTCTTCTTCGAGGTTGCGCAAGCGCATCGACAGGGTCGGCTGAGTGATATGGCAGCGCGCCGCTGCCTGGCCGAAGTGGCGGGTCTCGTCTAGGGCGATGAGGAATTTCAGCTGCTTGATGTCCATCTTCGCTCCGGGCTAATTCCAATGGCTGTGGGATTCTAGCGCGTTTGGGTCTTGGGTCGGGCTGGAACCCAGTGTTGTCAGGCTGGTCTAGTCTTGGGTGTCTGGAATTTAAATCCCAAGGAGAGCGCAACATGAGTCTTTTAAGTTTTGTGAAGGAAGCAGGCGAAAAGCTGATCGACCTGTTGACGCCGGGCAACGCGAATGCCGGCGACGAATTGAAAAAGCATATCGAGGCAGTAGGTCTGGGTAACCCGAATATTCACGCCACCGTAGACGGTGACAAGGTGACGATCACCGGTGAAGTGGCGAGCCAGGAAGAGAAAGAAAAAATCCTTCTGGCGGCGGGTAATATTGCCGGTATTAAAACCGTGGATGACCAGATTACCGTTTCTGGCCCAGTGGTTGTGGCCTCGCGCTTTGTCGTGGTGAAGAGCGGCGACACATTGAGCGCGATCTCTAAAACGGTGTATGGCGACGCCAACAAGTACAACAAAATCTTTGAGGCCAACAAGCCGCTGCTCAAAGATCCGAACAAGATTTACCCAGGGCAGACGTTGCGTATTCCTGAGTAACACGTCGAACACACTGTGGGAGGGGCACGCCCCTCCCACAGTTGATTACAGGCCGACAATCAGCTCCCGGTAATCGCCTACCGCTGCAAACTCCCCGGTGTCCTTTGGGCCTTTTTTGCTGTCCGGCTCTTTCACCGCCAGCAAATGCCCCACGCCAAATTCTCGAGCGCTGCGCAGGATCGGCAAGGTGTCATCGATAAACAGGCTGCGCGCCGGGTCAAAGCCTATGTCGGCTTGCAGGGCATCCCAAAACTGCGGGCTTTCTTTGGCAAAACCATAGTCGTGGGAGCTGATCAGTCGCTCGAAATACGGCGCCAGTTCAATGCGCTCCAACTTCAATGACAGCGAATCGCGGTGCGCGTTGGTGATCAGGATCACACGCTTGCCGGCCTGCTTGATCGCCGCCAGAAAAGTATCCGCGTCCGGGCGCAGGGCGATCAGGTGGGCGGTTTCCAGCTTGAGTTCGCGCACTGGAATCGCAAGTTCGGTGCTCCAGAAATCCAGGCAATACCATTGCAACTGTCCGGCGTTACGTTCAAACAGTGGCTGCAATTCCATTTCGGCCATGGCCCGGCTCACCCCGTGCAGCTCGGCGTAACGCTGCGGCAGGTGCTCCATCCAGAAATGGTTGTCGTAGTGCAGGTCGAGCAAGGTGCCGTCCATGTCCAGCAGGACAGTGTCGATGGCGTGCCAGGGCAAAGAGGGCATGCGGAGGTCTCATGTAAGTAAAAATATCCGACACAGACAATCGGAAAAGCCACGGTATAGTAACCCGATCACGCCAAGGAGCCGCTTATGCGCCAGAAACCCACCGTCCTCGCCCGCGAAATAGTCGCCAGTAGCCGTTTGTTCCGCGTGGAGGAAGTGCAATTGCGCTTTTCCAATGGCGTTGAGCGGACCTACGAGCGCCTGGTAGGCCGTGGTGCCGGCTACGGCGCGGTGATGATTGTGGCAATGATCGATGAAGATCACGCGTTGCTGATTGAAGAGTACTGCGGCGGCACGGACGAATACGAGTTGTCGTTGCCCAAAGGGCTGATCGAGCCCGGCGAAGACGTGCTGGCGGCCGCCGACCGTGAACTCAAGGAAGAGGCGGGTTATGGCGCACGGCAGTTGGAACACATCACCGAACTGTCGTTGTCGCCGGGTTACATGAGCCAGAAAATCCAGGTGGTACTGGCCACTGATCTGTACGAAGAACGCCTTGAAGGCGATGAACCCGAGCCCATGCGTGTAGACAAGGTCAACCTGCGTGAGCTGTCGCAACTGGCGCAACACGAGCAGTTCAGCGAAGGCCGCGCTCTGGCGGCGCTGTACCTGGTGCGCGACCTGCTGACCCAGCGTGGAGCGTTCAGCGCATGAGCGAACTGTTTTTGGGCCACCCGTTTATTGCCCCGGTGATTGAGTTGGCGCGCCAGGCCGGTGAAGTGATCTTGCCGTATTGGCGTGCCGATGTGGCCGTGACTTCCAAGGCCGATGATTCGCCAGTGACGGCCGCGGACCTGGCCGCGCACCATCTGATTCTTGCAGGCCTCACCGCGCTCGACCCAAGCATCCCGGTGCTGTCTGAAGAAGACGCTGATATTGACCAGAGCGTGCGCGCCGGCTGGCAGCGCTGGTGGCTGGTGGACCCGTTGGATGGCACCAAGGAGTTTATCGCCGGCAGTGAAGAATTTACCGTTAATATCGCCTTGATCGAGCAAGGCCGCGTGGTGTTTGGCGTGGTCTCGATGCCCACCAGCGGTCGCTGCTATTTCGGTGGCGCGGGCTTGGGGGCGTGGCGTTCAGATGTTAACGAAGCGCCCAAGCAGATTCAGGTGCGCCAAACCCTTGCGGCAGGTGAGGCGTTTACCGTGGTTGCCAGCCGTCGTCACACCAGCCCTGAGCAGGAACGCTTGCTCGACGGTTTGAGCCAGGGTTTGGGTGAGCTGAAGCTGGCGAATATCGGCAGTTCGCTGAAGTTCTGCCTGTTGGCCGAAGGCAGCGCCGATTGCTACCCGCGCCTGGCGCCCACCTCGCAATGGGACACTGCTGCAGCACAGGGCGTGCTGGAAGGCGCGGGCGGCGAAGTGCTGGAATTGAGCGGTGAGCCGTTCAGCTATCCGGCGCGGGCATCGTTGCTGAACCCGTTCTTTTTGGCGCTGCCCGCCAAGGCCGAATGGCGCGAGCGCCTGCTGACCTTAGCCAGAGCCGAGGGCTGAGGCTTTTGGGCTAGCGGTGCAGCACGTATTGGCCAGTAAACGCCACTGCGTGCTCCTCAGCGCCCTCATTCACAACCCACGTCTGCAGCGCCAAGCGCGCCCGGCCATAACGCTTATAGGTCGCCACAAAGCGCTTCCACAGCTTCTGCTCCGGCGCCTGGCACACCACCGTCGCATCGCGCGTTACCGGCAACGGGTAACTGATGTGCCCTTCCTGAATCACGATGTGCCCGTCTTCAATACCTTCTTCGCGCAACTGCAGGTGCAGCCAGCCCCAACCGGCGAGTACCGCGCCGCAATACAGGCTGCCGCCGAACAGGGTGCTCTTGTGGTTGATATTCGCCTGTAACGGCAGGTGCAGCTGCAATTGGCCGTGTTGCCAGTCGAGCACTTTCAGGCCCATTTCCCGCGTGAGCGGAATGTCGTGGTGGAGGATGGATTCCAGGTAACGGCTGTCGCGGCTCATGGTGGCCTCTTGGCGGTTGGGCGGGGTCATTCGTCGTCTGCGCTGTGGTTGCCGCTGTCGGCGAAGTTAAGGCCGTGTTTGCGCAGTTTGTCGTGCAGGGTTTTGCGCGGCACGCCGAGTGCTTCGGCAAGGCTGCGTACCGAGCTGTGCGGGCGAGTGAGTTCGGCGGCGATCAGGCTTTTTTCGAACTGCTCAACCTGTTCGCTCAAGCCGCCTGGGGTGGAGGTCAGCACGCCGACGGCAGGGTTGTCCGCCGTGGCATCAAGGGCAAGCTCCAGGCCCAGGGCAAAGCGTTCCGCCGCGTTTTGCAGTTCGCGTACATTGCCCGGCCAGTTATGGCGCAACAACAGCGCACGCTGGCCCGGTTGCAACGCGTGCAGCGGCAGGCCGTGGCGGCTGCTGGCTTCGTCGGCGAAGTGCTGGAACAGCATCAACGCATCTTCGCCACGCTCGCGCAGCGGCGGAATGCGCAGCGGCGCCACATTGAGCCGGTAATACAAGTCGGCGCGGAAGCGGCCCTGGTCGGCGGACTGGCGCAGGTCTTCCTTGGTGGCGGCGATGATGCGGATGTCCAGCGGGATCAACTGATTGCCGCCTAAACGCTCAACCACGCGCTCTTGCAACAGGCGCAGTAACTTGACCTGCACATCCAGGCTCATGCTTTCGATTTCATCGAGGAACAGCGTGCCACCGTTGGCAAATTCGAACTTGCCGATACGGCGTTTCTGCGCGCCGGTAAACGCGCCGGGCTCATGGCCGAACAGCTCGCTCTCGACCACCGACTCTGCCAGCGCGCCGGCGTTGATCGCCACAAACGGCCCGTTGCGTCGGCTCGACAGGTCGTGCAGTGCGCGCGCCACGACCTCTTTACCGGCGCCGGTTTCGCCGAGTATCAGCACGTCGGCACGCGTCGCGGCCAGTGCGCCGATCTGCTCACGCAGGCGCAGCATTTGCGGTGAGTGGCCCACCAGGCGCGTGCTCAATTGCTGGCGGTCGCTGAGGGCCAGGCGCAGGCTGCGGTTATCCAGCACCAGGCGACGCAGGGCCAGCGCGCGGCGCACGCTGTCGAGCAGCGCGTCGCTGGCGAAAGGTTTCTCCAGAAAGTCGTAGGCTCCCGCGCGCATGGCTTGCACCGCCAGCGGCACGTCACCGTGGCCGGTGATCAGCAGCACCGGCAGCTCCGGGTCCTGGCTGTGCAATGCGGCCAGCAGCTCCAGGCCGTCCATGCCGGGCATGCGGATGTCGCTGACCACCACGCCAGGCCAATCGCGTGACAAGCGCGCGGTGAGGCCGTTGGCTTCGCCCAGCGTCAGGACTTTAAGCCCGGCCAGGTCCAGGGTCTGGCACAGGGCCTGACGCAGGTGTGGATCGTCGTCGATCAACACCACCTGAATCTGGTTATCGATACTCATACGCTGCGGTCCTCGGACGGTTGCAGACTGACGCCCGGCGAGCCGGCACGCAATTTCAAGGTTAATAGCGCGCCACCTTCCTTGTGGTTGGCGAACAACAATTCGCCGCCAAACGCACGCATCAGGGTGTCACAGATCGCCAGGCCCAAACCCAGGCCTTGCGTGCGCGTCTTGGTGGTGTAAAACGGCTCGCTGGCGCGGCCCAGGGCTTCCATGCAAAAGCCCGGGCCGTTGTCGCGAATGGTCAGGTTGACGCCCTGCTCGGTGGTTTGCGCACTCAGCCAGAGTTTGCGCGGCGGGCCTTTTTCGGTGAGCGCATCCAGGGCGTTCGCCAGCAGGTTGCCCAGCACTTGGCGCAGCCGGGTTTCGCCGGCTTGCACCCACAAGGTCGCCTCGGGCAAGTCGCGGATCAGCTCGACTTCCATCGACCGCCGCCGCTTGGCCAGCAACGCCAGCGCGTCGTCCAGCGCCGGTTGCAGGGCCACGCTTTCCGGGGCATGCCGGTCGCGCCGGGCGAACGCGCGCAGGTGCGCGATGATCGAGGCCATGCGCCCGGTCAGTTCGCTGATCAGCTTGAGGTTGCCGCGTGCATCGTTGGTGCGCTCATGGTCGAGCAAAATCTCGGCGTTTTCCGCGTAGCTACGAATCGCCGCAAGGGGTTGATTGAGTTCGTGGCTGATGCTCGCCGACATGGTCCCCAGCGCAGACAGCTTGCCCGCTTGCACCAGGTCGTCTTGTGCGCGCACCAGTTCTTGCTGGGCATTTTCGCGCTCCAGCACTTCCTGTTTCAAGCGGCGGTTGAGGCCTTCCAAGTCGCTGGTGCGCTCGACCACGCGCATCTCCAGCTCGCGGCGCGCCTTGGCTTCGAAGGCAATGCGCTCCAGGTAATGGCGCCGGCGTTGCATCATCAAACCGAGCAACAGCATCAACACCAAGAGCGTGGCGCCACCCACCGCGACCACCGTGCGCACCGGGCGATTGATCAACGATTTGGGCGCGAGAATTTCCACGTTCCAGCCGGTCTCGGCAATCGCCGAGGACTGGCGCAGCCACGCCGTGGTGCTGAGTGCCAGCGGCTGCGGGTCGCGAGTCGGGTAGGGCTGGATCGCGATGATCGCCTGGCGTTCTTCCGGGGTCAGCGGCCGCGTAGCGCGAAATCGCCATTGCGGGCGCGAGGTCAGGATGACTACGCCGTTGTGATCGGTCACCAGCAATTGTTCGGGCGTGTTGCCCCACAGGCTTTCGGTGTGGTCCAGGTCGACCTTGACCACCAGCGCGCCGATAATTTTGTCCCCATCGCGCACAGCGGCGGCGAAGAAGTAGCCGCGCTTGGCCGACGTGGTGCCCAGCCCGAAAAACCGCCCCAGGCGCCCGGCCATGGCTTCGCTGAAATACGGGCGAAACGAGAAATTGCGCCCGACAAACGTGTCTTGTTTGTCCCAGTTGGAGGCGGCGAGCGTCTTGCCGGTGGTGTCCATCAGGTACATCACTTCCACACCGGCCTGGGCGGCGACGTCCTTGAGCAGCACGTTGGCGTTGGTCAGGTTGGTGCTGACGTGCGGCGCGTCCAGCGCGGTGCGCAGGGCTGGCAAGTCGCCGAGAATTTGCGGCAGCACCTCATAGCGGTGCAGGGTGCCTAGCAGGTTGGCGACGTACAGGTCGAGCGTTTGGCGGTTTTGCCCGGCCAGTTCGCTGCGGTAATAGCGCTCGGCCAAATGCTCCAGCGGCCATAGCAGCGGAGCCAGGCACAGCGCCAGCAATGCCAGGCTGCGCCAGCGGGGTCGTCGCGGAAGGGGTGGAGTCATGGGAGTCGTGCGCCTGTGGGGACAGGCGCATTATGCCTAGTGCGGCTGTGCAAGACACTCGCGCAATGCGTCTTGCCACTGCGGTTGGCCGACCTGCCAGTGCTGTTGCAGGCGGTTGCAGTCCAGGCGCGAGTTCAGCGGGCGCTGGGCTGGCGTCGGGTACGCGCTGGAAGGGATCGCTTCCAGCTCGGCGCAGGCTTTGCCTTGGCTGCGAAGGTGTTGACCAATCGCCTCGGCAAACCCGAACCAGGAGGTTTCGCCCTGCGCGGTCAGGTGGTACACCCCCCATTCACCGGCCTGGCCTGCCTGCCAGCGTTCGATCAACGCGCGTGTGCTGTCGGCAATCGTGCCTGCCCACGTCGGCGCGCCGATTTGATCGGCGACGATGCGCATGTGCGGCTTCTCTTGCAGCAGGCGCTGCATGGTCAGCAAGAAGTTCTTGCCGTGGTTGGAGTAAACCCAACTGGTGCGCAATATCAGGTAGTCGCCGCCCACCGCCGCAATCGCCTTTTCGCCCGCCAGCTTGCTCTGGCCGTACACGCCCAGCGGGTTCGGCACATCGGCTTCGGTGTAGGGCGCAGGTTTGCTGCCGTCGAACACGTAGTCGGTGGAGTAGTGGATCAGCGGGATGCCCAGCGCCTTGGCTTCTTCGGCCAACACACCAGGGGCAATCGCGTTGATCGCAAACGCCGCGTCCGGCTCGCTTTCGGCTTGGTCGACCGCGGTGTGGGCCGCGGCATTGATGATCAAACCTGGGCGATGCGCACGCACTTGCTGGCGAATCTGCTCGACGTTGGCCAGGTCAAGCTGGTCGCGGCCCAGCACCACGAGTTCGCCGAGGCCCTGGAGCCGCTGTTGCAGCTCGCGCGAGACTTGGCCATGTTGGCCGGTGATGAGGATTTTCATGGGAACAGGTCGGCTTCCAGCAAAGGTTTACCCACTTGGTCCTTGGCGGACAACTGCGGTGCTTCGGTGAGTTCCCAGTCGATGGCCAACGTCGGGTCATTCCACAGAATGCTGCGTTCGGCGCTCGGCTGGTAGTAGTCGGTGGTCTTGTACAGGAACTCGGCGTAGTCGCTCAGCACCACAAAACCATGAGCAAAACCTTCCGGCACCCACAGTTGGCGATGATTCTGCGCCGACAGACGCACACCCACCCACTGGCCGAAGTTCGGCGAGCTGCGGCGGATGTCTACGGCCACGTCCAGCACTTCACCGGCGCTCACGCGCACCAGTTTGCCCTGCGTGTGTTCGAGCTGATAATGCAGCCCACGCAGCACGCCCTTTTGCGAGCGTGAGTGGTTGTCCTGCACGAAATCACGCTTAAGCCCCGTGGCTTCTTCAAAGGCGCGAGCGTTGAAGCTCTCGTAGAAAAAGCCGCGCTCGTCACCGAACACTTTAGGTTCGAGGATCAGCACACCGGGCAATGTGGTTTCAACTACATTCACTTGTTGTCTCCGGCCAGCGAGTACAAGTACTGACCATAGCCGGTCTTGCCGAAGTACTTGGCGCGCTCCAGCAGGTAATCACGGTCGATCCAGCCGTTCTCGTAGGCGATCTCTTCCAGGCAAGCCACTTTCAAACCCTGACGGTGTTCGATGGTCTGCACGTAGGTCGAGGCTTCGAGCAGGCTGTCATGCGTGCCGGTGTCGAGCCAGGCAAAGCCACGGCCGAAACGCTCAACATGCAGGTCGCCGCGCTTGAGGTAGGCGTTGTTGACATCGGTGATCTCCAACTCGCCGCGTGGCGAAGGTTTGACCGCCTTGGCGATGCTGATCACGTCGTTGTCGTAGAAGTACAGACCGGTCACGGCGTAGCTGGATTTAGGCGACGTCGGTTTCTCTTCGATCGACAGGGCGCGGCCTTCTTTGTCGAAATCGATCACGCCGAAACGCTCCGGGTCTTTGACCCAGTAGCCGAATACGGTGGCGCCGGACGAGCGTTGCGCTGCGCTGCGCAGTTGGTCGCCGAAATGCTGGCCGTGGAAGATGTTATCGCCGAGGATCAGGCACACCGGATCGTTGCCGATGAATTCTTCACCGATGATAAACGCTTGCGCCAGACCATCCGGAGACGGCTGCTCGGCGTAGCTGAAACGCACGCCAAACTGGCTGCCGTCGCCCAGCAGGTTGCGGTACTGCGGCAAATCCACCGGCGTGGAAATCACCAGAATGTCTTTGATCCCTGCCAGCATCAGCACCGAGATCGGGTAGTAAATCATTGGCTTGTCGTACACGGGCAGCAACTGCTTGGACACACCCAAAGTAATGGGGTGCAAACGGGTACCGGAACCGCCGGCCAATACTATTCCCTTCATCATGCAATCAAATCCTTGCTGTCTGTGTTGCCCAATCGTTCGCCCTGATAACTGCCGTTCTGGACCCTGCGGCACCATTCCAGGTTATCGAGGTACCACTGCACAGTTTTGCGCAGGCCGGTTTCAAAAGTTTCTTGCGGGACCCAACCCAGTTCGCGTTCGATCTTGCTGGCATCGATCGCGTAGCGCTGGTCGTGGCCCGGACGGTCTTTGACGAAGGTGATCAAGTCGGTAAATTTTTCCACGCCAGCCGGGCGTTGCGGCGCCAGTTCTTCCAGCAGGCCGCAAATGCCGCGCACGACGTCGATGTTCTTTTGTTCGTTGTGGCCACCGATGTTGTAGGTCTCGCCGACCACGCCTTCGGTCACTACCTTCAGCAGTGCGCGGGCGTGGTCTTCGACGAACAGCCAGTCACGCACCTGCAAACCGTCGCCATAAACCGGCAATTGCTTGCCTGCGAGGGCGTTGAGGATGACCAGCGGGATCAGCTTTTCAGGGAAGTGGAACGGCCCGTAGTTGTTCGAGCAGTTGGTCAACAGCACCGGCAAGCCATAGGTGCGCTGCCAGGCGCGGACCAAGTGGTCGGACGCCGCTTTGCTGGCCGAATACGGCGAGCTTGGCGCGTAAGGCGTAGTTTCGGTGAACAGGTCGTCCACACCGTGCAGGTCGCCGTACACCTCATCGGTAGAGATGTGGTGGAAGCGGAACGCGCTCTTGGCAGGCTCAGCCAGTGTTTGCCAATAGGCGCGGGTGGCCTCCAGCAAGCTGTAAGTGCCGACGATGTTGGTTTGGATAAAATCCGACGGGCCGTCAATGGAACGGTCGACATGCGACTCGGCGGCCAGGTGCATGATCGCCTGGGGCTCAAAGCGCGCCAGCACAGCGCTGACGGTGGCCTGGTCGATAATATCGGCCTGCACGAACTCATAGCGGCTGTTAGACGCGATGCTCGCCAGCGACTCAAGGTTGCCAGCGTAGGTGAGTTTGTCCAGGTTGAGCACTTCGTGCTCGGTGTGTTGAATCAGATGGCGGATCAGGGCAGAGCCGATGAATCCGGCACCGCCGGTGATGAGAATGCGCATGTCGAGAGCCTTTTCCTTAGACGGACACAGGGCGAATTAAGCATAGCTTGAGTTGTGAATCGGGCCGATGCAAGTGCGCAGAGAGTGAGGGCTTGATTAACGGCCCCTGACAATGGCGATATAGACGCCTGAACACGCAGAAGTCGTCACAATAGTGCCGGTTTGCCTGGCCCACAGATGAGCATTCAGCAGGCGACGCAATTGCGTGAGCAGCGTCACTGACTGACACCAGCGGAGGCCGGTTTGTTCTGAAAACATGCCGGTGCGAGCGCGTCGCCGAGGGTGATTTGCCGACGCACTGTGGACTTCTTCGTCGGCTTGTTGTCGGAGGTGTTGAATAACTCGTCATAGATAGTCGATTATTATCGGCTTTCTATTGTGAATTTTAAGAGTCATCTGTTTTTATTGCTTTTAAAGCCGATTTTTATCCGTTATAAAGTCGGCCTTCACCCCATTCGGAGCCTTGATCGCCATGACCACCCTGCACAGCACACCTCGCGCCGATGGCTTCTACATGCCCGCCGAATGGGCGCCCCAAACCCAAACCTGGATGATCTGGCCCGAGCGCCCGGACAACTGGCGCCTGGGCGGCAAGCCGGTGCAGGCCGCCCACGTGACGGTGGCCAAAGCCATTGCGCGCTTTGAGCCGGTGACGGTCTGCGTTTCTGCCGGCCAGTACGAAAACGCCCGCGCGCGCCTCGACGTGCCCAATATTCGCGTGGTGGAAATGGCCAGCGACGATGCCTGGGTCCGCGACACCGGCCCCACCTTCGTGATCAACAACAGCGGCGAAGTGCGCGGCGTAAACTGGGACTTCAATGCCTGGGGCGGTTTTGACGGCGGCCTGTATGCGCCGTGGAACCGCGACTCGCAGGTGGGCGGCAAGATCCTCGAGCTTGAGCGCGCGCCGCGTTATCGCACCGAAGGTTTTGTGCTCGAAGGAGGCTCTATTCACGTCGACGGCGAAGGCACGCTGATCACCACCGAAGAATGCCTGTTGAACCGCAATCGCAACCCGCACCTGGATCGTGCGGCCATCGAAGCAGTGCTCAGCGCCAACCTGGCGGTGGATAAGATCATCTGGTTGCCGGACGGCCTGTTCAACGACGAAACCGACGGCCATGTGGATAACTTTTGCTGCTACGTGCGCCCCGGCGAAGTCTTGCTGGCCTGGACCGACGACCCGCAAGACCCGAACTACGCGCGCTGCCACGCCGCCATGGACGTGCTGCAAAACAGCACCGACGCCCAGGGCCGCGCGTTAACAGTGCATAAAATGCCGATTCCGGGGCCGCTGTACGCCACCGAGGAAGAGTGCGCCGGTGTCGACCTGGTCGACGGCAGCCAGGAACGTAACCCTGGCGTGCGCCTGGCCGGTTCCTACGTTAACTTCCTGATCGTCAACGGCGGCATCATCGCGCCAAGCTTCGACGACCCGCTGGACAGCCAGGCCCAGCAGATCCTGCAGAACCTGTTCCCGCAACACGAAGTGGTGATGGTGCCGGGGCGCGAACTGTTACTGGGCGGCGGCAATATCCACTGCCTGACCCAACAACAACCTGCTCCGCACAAAAACTGAGTGCAGTTGTAACAGCGCTTGAGCGATACCTGAGCGCCAAGTATGTGTAGCGCTCACAGCAAGCCCGCAGCCCAGCCAGGTTGCGGGCTTTTTTGTGGGTGAATGCTTATAAACACGTGAAACTGGCACAGTGCTTGTATCGGATTTACCACAGTGACCCAAGGCGACGGCTGCATAGTTCTGTCACAAACCTTGAGTAAGTTAGCCGCTCACGCAGCAGGAGAGAGCGCGCAAATGAATGCCGATACCAACCCGATCTACACGCGCCCGTTCCACCCGGCGCGGCTTAACGGTGATGAGATCCACGCGCTGGCGCTCTGGTTGAAAGCTAACGGCTCCAAAAGGGTCAGGGAGCCGGAATTGCGCAGCGTGTTCAGTGAACGTTACCCCGCAGGGTTGTTCAGCGAGGATGAAGTCAGCGTGTTGTGCGAGCTGATGAAAAACTAACCCGCATCCCAAGTATTAGTGCCGTTGTGGCAAGCTGAGCTTTGTGTGGAAAGCAGGCTCTATGTGGAAAGCGGGCTCTATGTGGCGAGCGGGCTTGCTCGCGTTGGAGTGCGCAGCGCTCCCAGGATTTTGGGGCCGCTACGCAGCCCAACGCGAGCAAGCCCGCTGGCCACAAAAGCCCGATCTGCACACAAAGCCCAGTCTGCACACACGCCCCGCTCAGCAGCTGGCCAATTTATCGCTTCAAAATTCAGAAGCTGTAAGTGCCCGTCACCACCAAACTGCGCGGTTCGCCCGGTTGAATTTGTGCCGCACTGGTTGCTGAGGCGTAGTAGTTTTTATCGGCGATGTTATTCAGCGCCGCCCGCACATCCAATGCCTTTTGACGGAAACCGGCCAGCGCGTCCCAGCGGCCGTAACCTGGCAGCACCACGGTGTTGAGGTTGTCGGCATAACGGTCGCCCACCAGGGTCAAACCGGTTTCCGCGTACCAGCCCATTTCTGGCTTCCAGGTGACAAACAGGCTGGCATTACGTTTGGCCACATCGCTGATGCGCTTGCCTTCAAAGCCGTTGTTGTCCTTTACGACCGTGGCATCTTGCAGGCCAATGCCACCGCGCACCGACCAATTACCCACCAGCTTGCCGGTGGCCGTCAGCTCAACGCCGCGTGAGCGTTGCAAACCGCTGAGCAGGGTGATGGTGCGGTCCAGCGGGTCGCTGGTGCGGCGGTTGTACAGTTCCAATTCGTACACCGCCAGCGTGGTGCTGAGGCGGTCGTCTAGCCAGTCGCTTTTTACCCCGATTTCCTTTTGCTTGGTCAGCTCGGGGCTCAAGTCATTGACGCTGCCTGCCGCATTCGGAGTGATGCCGATCAAGCCGCCGCCCGCCGGCGAAAAGGTCTTGCTCCACGAGGCATAGAACGAGTGATTTTCAAGCGGCGTCCACACCAGGCCCACGCGCGGGCTGGTGCTGTGGCTCTTGACTGCCTGCTCGGTGTTGAGCAGCTTGTTGGTCGTGTCGACTTCGAAATCGTCGTAGCGCAAGCCGGCCAGCACTTGCCATTGATCATTCAGGCGCAGTTGGTCCTGCACATACAGCGCGCGGCTTTCGACTTCGGTGTGGTTGTTACTCGACGCACTCATCCGCCCGGTGTGGCTCAAGTGGCGGTTGGGTTGATTGAGGTTCAGGCTCGGCACCGCTTGCCCACCACGGTTCACGGCAGTGGCCGTATACAGCTTCGGATCGCGGCGCTGGCTGCCCAGCTCAAGCCCGCTGAGCAAGCGGTGTTCCAGGCCGAAAGTATCAAAGCCGCCTTCCAGCTCAAGGTTGTTGAAGACGTTGCGGGTGGTCAGGTCTTGCTGCCAGCGCTGGCGCGTGACTTGCTGGGTTCTGGCGTCGTAGCCGGTTTGGTAGGTGTTGTCGAAATCGCTGTCGAGCTTGAACACGCCGAGTGTGTGGCGCAGTTGCCAGTTGTCGTTGAGTTCATAGGCGAGCTTGGAACGCAGCGACTGGGACTTGTCGTCGATGTAATCGCGGCTGTCAAAATAGGTGCTGCTGCGGCTCACGTCCGCCGGGCGACCGTTAACCCCTGGAATACCGCGGTCTGGCGTGCGGTTGTAACGGCTGTATTCGTATTGCACCAACCAATTGAGTTCGGGCGTCAGTTGCCAGCTCATCGACGGCGCAAACAGTTGGCGGCTGCCACTCACGCCATCGCGAAAACTGTTGTTGTCCTGGTTGCCCATGTTCAAGCGCAGGCTGATGTTATCGCTGGGGTCGGTGCTGAGGTCGGCATACAGGCTGCGCAAATCATTGCTGCCGCCTTGCGCTTCGATGCTGGAACTGCGCCCGGCCTGCGGCAGTTTGCTCACGCGGTTAACGATACCGCCCTGGCCACCTCGCCCGTAAAGCACCGCAGCCGGGCCTTTGAGCACTTCGATGCGCTCGATGTTATGCAGGTCGCGCACGTACTGGCTGTCGTCGCGAATACCGTCCAGGTAGAAGTCATTGCTCGCGTCAAAACCGCGAATACGCAGGCTGTCAAAACGCGTGTCGGCGCCGCTGCTCACGTTGGGAATGCCGCTTAACGCCTGGCCCAAATCGTTGGTGCCGTAGGAGCGCAGGTTTTCGGTTTTGACTGAATCGATGGCCTGGGGCACATACCGCACCGCAGTGGTTGTGCGCGTGGCGGTATTGGTCTCTTTGACGCGCGGGTCGTCTTCGTCAGCTTCGGCGCTGATCGAAGTCTCGGGCAACACCGTGGCAGCACCCACAAAACCAGCAGACAGCAGAACAGAGAGCCCAAAAGTGATGGGCGTCAGGCGAGAGGCAGGCATCAAGAAATGTATCCAAAAAGTGAGTAAAGAAAAATGCGCGTGAATGGTAATGCTTTGCATTTGCGCGCGTTATCTATTCCCAAAAGTTTGGCTTGTGAAAAGTGTAACGCGATGTGTTTTGAACATCTTTATGAACACTCGCGCACGCCCTGAACGGCTCCCCTTAGACTTTTTTCGCCTAAATACAGACGATTCACGAAATTGACACATAGTTCAACCCGCGCATAGGATTGCGCCCAACGCCTGTGGCTAACCGCCATAACTCATCCAATAAAAAAGGCCCGCGGCAGTTCAGTCGTCCGCGGGCCTTCTTTTTTTCGGAAAAAGTAGACACCAGAAAAGCAACACGGAGCCTGGTGTCATAGCGCGTACTCAACCAGTAATAAGGAATATAAGAAATGTTGAAGCAACGGATGGGTTTGATCGCTCTGGGGATTTTGAGCGCTACTCAGGCAATGGCAAACGACCAGGAGCAATCCAAGGGTTTTGTAGAAGACAGCCACCTGAACATCGCTGCACGTAACGCCTACATCAGCCGTGACTACAAAAACGGCCAGCAAGACAAAGCTGAATGGGGCCAAGGCTTCATCGGCAAATTCGAATCCGGTTTCACCCAAGGCACCGTCGGCGTGGGCGTGGACGTGATCGGCCAATACGCCATCCGCCTGGACGGTGGTAAAGGCCGCAGCGGCGCTGGCGGCATCAACTTCTTCAAGCAAGGCGACAGCGGCGAAGCAGCCCACGACCTGGCCAAAGGCGGCGCGGCCGTGAAGTTCCGCGTCTCCAACACGGTGCTCAAATACGGTGACCAGTTCCCGGCCGTGCCGGTGCTGCAATACGACAACTCGCGCCTGCTGTCCGAAACCTACACCGGCACCTCGATCGTTTCCAAAGAGATCGCCGGCCTGCAACTGGATGCCGGTCACTTCACCAAACAAGCCCAAAAAGGCGCTGAAGGCACCGACAGCGGCCTGCTGAAAAACATCGACTACATCGGCGGCAGCTACAAATTCACCGAGAGCCTGTCGGCCGCGCTGTACGCATCCGACATGCAAGACGTGCTGAAGAAGCAATACGTTAACGTCAACTACGTGCTGGCCCTGCCAGAAAAACAATCGTTGACCTTCGACTTCAACGGCTACAAAACCAAGCTCGACAAAGACTTCGCCCAGCTCACCCAAGGCGACTCTGACGCCCGCGACAACAAAATCTGGAGCCTCGGCGCTACCTGGGCCGTCGGCCCGCACAGCTTCACCGTCGCGCACCAACGCAGCACCGGCGACACCGGCTACCTCTACGGCGGCTACCGCAACAACACCAGCGGCAGCGGCATCGGCGACGGCGGCAACACCATCCTGCTGGCCAACTCCTACTGGTCTGACTTCAACGGCAAAGACGAGCGCTCCTGGCAAGCCGGCTACGGCCTCGACTTCAGCACCTTCGGCGTGCCTGGCCTGACCTACAACATCGCCTACGTGCGCGGCACCAACATTGACGACGGCACCAACCGCGGCAGTGGCACCGAGCGTGAAATCTTCAACCAGTTCAAATACGTCGTACAAAGCGGCCCAGCCAAAGACCTCAGCCTGCGCGCCCGCGCCTCTTGGCTGCGCGTCTCCAACAACGCCAGCAACTACAACGTAGGCGGCAACGAAGTACGCCTGTTCGCCGACTACCCGATCAACGTTTTCTAATTGATCCGGCGTAGCGCCTGATGCCAGGCGATAAAAAACCCCGAATTTTTCGGGGTTTTTTTATGGCCGGAATCAAGCCAGATCGCGGCGCCTTACTGACTACTCACTAGTACAAGGCGCCTCCAACACCTTCACCACATCATCAATCACCGCCTTGCTCATCTCCTGCAAATAATGCGATGCCCAGGCGTAACGGTCCGTCTGCTTGGTCATCGCCGCATCCTCTGCGAGCAGCTTGGCGACGTGGAGCAAGTCGGAAACGTGGTGCAAGGCTTCGAGCAGGGGCACGCCGCTGTTGACGCGGAATAGAGGCTGGTCGGAGTGAAAGGAGAAAGGGGTGACGCCGAGGGTGGTTAACGCAGGTGGAATTGGAGCGGTCATCGGTGGAACTCCCATATCGAGTGAGAGCTACCACGTTCGTTATTCAAACGAATGCGTGGCGCTAGGGCGCCTGCATCGGAACGGGTTCTCAGGCCCGGTCGCTGAATTGGCAGCGACGGGGGGAGGGTAGCGTGGTGGGGGGTGGGCGAGCAATCGGGAAAGTGGATTGGTGGGTTTTAATTAGAGGTATTTTCGTTAAATCGGCATGCCAGATTGTCGAAAAATCTCTATCCCCTAAGACTACAAATGCCTGCATGATGCCTTGAGATCGCGGCACCAGGAGTCGAATCATTATTTAAGCTATTGTTTTTGTTTGGTTTTATCTAGCTAGTCGTTTTTTTTATCCCTAATTCTATCCTAGACAGCATGGGCAACCATCGAGCTGATGATTCGATCGCTCTAATTTGCTGCATCAAACGCTTTCAAATCCATACAGTTGACGGCATGATGGCCTAATGACTGTATAGAGCTTTGATTCAATCGAGGATGTTGGCTTCAGAAGATTAAAATCAAATAGCATAAGTTCTGCTGAAGTTTATACGTAAATTCATGTGTTTGGTTTGTACAGATTATCGTAGAAAGTTTAAATTTTTGTTTAGGGAGTTTTTATGTTATCAGGGACCGAGTTGTTTCTAAAAAAATATGATGAAGTAGAGGTTCTGTCAGTTGACGAGCCTGAGAATGGTAAGCCGCTATTAATAAATGCAGAGTTTCAAGATAAACCGGTGCTGATAAAGTATTGGCCTAGATATGAAAATGATCAATCAAATGTTCTAGAAGATATTTGGTTGTATGAGATAAGGCAGTTGCACCGTCTCAAAGGATACCCCGGGTTAGGTGAGTTTATATCCGCGCTTGTTGACTCGGGTAAAGATAGTAGCGGATTTTATCTAGTCCTGGATGTAGGGATGCGGGTTCCATTATCACACGCATTGCTAGACTCTAAGATCCTAAGTTATCATAAACCTTGGATCAAAAAGCTCAAAGATCCAGAGGTTAGAATAAAATTCTGGTATAACATAATAAGAATCGTCAAAGCAATTCAACTACTACACTCTCAGGGATTACTCCATCGGCATCTTGATGAAGATTCAATATTGACGGATCTTTCTCATTCTGGGCATGACTTTCAATTAACTGGTTTTGAATGGTCTGTTCGAGTACAAAATATTTCTGGAGGGGGAAAGCCTAGTCATTCCACAACCAATTCTACTATCGGACGTGTATATTCATTCCTAACTGACTGGGCCGATTTAGGAGTGCTGATAGCAAAAATTCTAAAAATTGATGCTGATGATTTGGATGACTTAGTATCTCCGATCAAAGAACTGGTATCCAAAAGTGGTCTGATTTTAGATGAGTTGATTTTCATACGAGGCTTGACAGGGCGTATAAAATTGAATGCCAACATTCCCAAAGAGGGTATGGATGGGGGAGCCATTGTAAAGAAAATCGAATCAATAATAAGTTCATTGCGCTCTATGAATGCGCGAAAGGTAGATCAGTATTATTTGATTTTTCATTTTAATCAGAAAAAAGGTGATATAGGTAAGGCACATCGTAAAACCTCCGTTTTTAGTGCAGTTCAAACTAGGTTCCAAGAGCTCCATGGAATTACGCTAGGGGAAGATAATTTTGATGATTGCATCAAGTTTGTTGAGGAGGATTTACGTAATGACCCGCGGCTGATTTTCCTACCAGCCGCTGATAACATGGAAGAAGAAGTACTTTTGGTGGGCGATAGGCTGACTTATGTACTTAATAAAAATAAAGAAAGTGTAAGGGATATTGAAGGTAGTTGGTCAGCGGCATTTTGTCACTCGGCGTATTTAGAGCCGCCCAAAAGAATTAATAGTTCAAATCGTTCGTGTAAATTAAGTGGCAACAAAATTCACTGTATGTCGTCGCCGCAGTTTAAGCAGACTCGCGATAAAATGGAAATGGCGACATGGGAAAATATAATACTAAATCTTAAGGAGGAGGAAGATGGAGACCTCGCAAACCAAAATATAATTGATGGTTTCTCTGCTTATCACCTCACGGAAATTGCGTATGCAAAATCCGAAATTTATCCCATGGAATTGATAGCGTATCAAAAAGATGAGATAGATCTTTCACTTAGTACGGTGACTTTGACAAGTCGCTCAGACTCTGAATCTCAAGAAATATCAAGAGCACTCGGGCTTAAGCCAGCTGCCACTCGGTTGAATGAATTGCTTGCAAATGAATTGAACGATTCTGGTAGTTGGATTCTTGTCGGTAATACAAACTTCTCAGATGAAGAACAGGAAACTGTGCTTGATTTTCAGAAGCTAGAGAAGCAACCAGATGGCGTGATCCATTATCAGTTTACAACTACGTCGTTAGACCCGGATTATGATAACTACTTCATTATCTCCAGTTCTGTACAAGGAACCATTAGTCAGTTAAGTCGGCGTGCCGGGGCGATAGACGCCCTTAATAATCATATCGAGTTGGTAAATATGTTGGCCAATCCCTATGCCTCGATAACCAATTCACAAGATAAACATTCGGAGCATGCCGCATTCAATGCTCTGGATGCTTCAAAGCAAGAAGTGTTTAAACGTATTACCAGTACTTTACCGCTTTATCTAGTACAAGGCCCGCCAGGCGTCGGAAAAACGTATTTGGTTACAACTTTGGTGCAGCAGATTTTTACTCATGAACCAGATAGCCGACTTCTTCTGACAGCGCAAAGCCACTCCACTGTTCAGCATCTATATAAAGAGGTTGTCGATTCATTAAAGCTAAGTATGGACTGTCAAGATGAACCATTGATAGTCAGTTGTATTAAGGCTAACTCTCAAAGTAACGATACTGATTCTTTAAGCGAGCTGGACTCTTTAGCCAAAGAATATCTGATCTCATTGACCAAAAGCATGTTATTTGAGGAGTCGGGCACAGTATCTGCAAAAGAAAAAATAATAGCGATGTGTAACGATAACGCTCGGTCAGGCCGTTACTCCCTGATCAGTCAGTTGTTGAAGGCAGCCAATATGGTTTTTGCTACTACGAACTCGCGTCAGGTAGAAGAACTAATTAAAGCTCGCTCTCAATTTGACTGGTCAATAATGGAGGAGACTGGAAAGGTCACAGGTATTGAGTTGCTCAGTCCATTACTATTGTCATACAGGAGGCTTATGATTGGCGATCATAAGCAGCTCCCTCCTTATGCATCGGAAAAAATGAGACAAATACTGCAGAATAAAGAGAGCCTTCACAGTGCTTTAAAAATAGCAGTGGATGTTTACAATAACTCAATCAAAGGAGAAGTAATTAAGGCTCGTTTTACTGATGAGTATGTCCAGGATTTGTCGGAAGCAAACCTGAACAGCCTTGCTCGTGAATCTTTGCGATTACATTTGCTTTTTGAAAGTTTAATACTGGAAGAGGAGGAGGCAAAGAGGAGCTCTATCGAATTTTATGGCTCTGATGTAAAACATCGACCAATAGCGAGCATGTTATCCATTCAGCATCGGATGCACCCTGATATTGCGAAGCTTGTTTCTGAAGTCTTTTATGACGACGCATTGAAGACTGCGCCCAATAGAGAAGCGTATTACCGAGCCATACCTACTACAAGACCCTTTGACTTCTGCAATTTGGCTGTACTACAAGACACTCCAGCCATTTTGTGGATTGACATTCCTGATATTCAGGCAAATAGAAATTTTCATGCGGGTGAGGAACTACCTCGCTGGCATAACTCTCTTGAGCGAGAGGTAATTATAGAGTTACTTGGTAAGCTCAGAGTAGCTTCCCCGGAAAGTAAGGATAAGCCGAAGCTTGCAATACTTTCGCCCTATGCTCAGCAAGTTAAAAAGCTGGCTAAAGATATCGAGCGGAAAATATCTAGCTCGAATTACTTAAGAAATCTCGATCTGTTTGCTAAGCCTGATGATCATATTTCATACTGTAGTACTGTTGATGGATTTCAGGGCGCTGAAGCTGATGCTGTGATAGTTTCAATGGTCAGAAATAATAGCTTTTCATATTCTTTGAGTGCGCTTGGGTTTCTACTGGATAGTCGGCGTATGAACGTTCTGCTTAGTCGTGCAAAGCACCAGCTCATTATTGTTGGTTCTCTAGAGTTTCTTAAGAATTGGTCCGATAAGATCAGAAGAGAAGAGCTTGGTAAAGGATTAGAAAATAACCGCTTTGTTGTTAAATTAGTGGAGGTTTTAGAAAGATATCAGGCCGAAGGCGTGATGAAGCGGATTGGCCACCAAGAAATATTACGAGGTGTGGTTAAGCCAGGGAAAAAGAAGCGCAAAAATTATACGAAAGCCTAAAAATTATAAGGAAATAGGACTTACAGCATGAACGCTCCTAGTATCTATGTGAAGATTCCTTTTGGTTCTGGTACTCACCGTTTCAAAATAGTTAAGGCTAAACGATGGGGGGCTATTGACCAGTTAGTGTTGCAGTCGTTAGCCCAGAGGCCTGCGACATCTCAACAATTGGCGGACATGTCAGGTTTGCCAAGGCAGTTAGTCGTTGAGATTCTAATTTCTCTAATGCAAGTAGGTTGGGTTGAAATAAGTAATAGTCTTGAAGGTTTCATTTTTCAGGCTACGATCAGAGGTATTGCTATATCGACCTTTGAAGATTTGCCGGTCGATAGTGAGCCGTTATTACGGGTTCGTAGCTTTCTAATAGACCCGATAACGGAGCAATGCTATCGCTTCGAACGGAAAAAGAAAAAGCAAACTTATCAGGTCTATAACTATGGGCGTGCTCAAAGCTTACTCGGTGAGTACAAGGGGCATACTACAGAAATACAGACATCTTCTACATTCTCGCCTGAGTTAGTGGATATTTTTAACTGTGTCGCGAATGACGATGAGGATGTCAACGGGTTTGAAGAAGAAGTTGTAAGGCGGAGCTATTCTGACTCATTGAAGTATGCGATCGCTTCGGTTAGTGCTGAGGATGATATCTCAGGAGTTCCCGAAATATCAGAAGAACTAAAGGAAGCCATTCTCGCCGCAGCGAATTTACAACGAGAAAAAATACGCCTCCTCGGAGATCAGTTGGGTAAAACTGAAATAGGACAGGGTTACTACGAGGCGCGTGTATCGCCCCGATCTTTACCTGTACATCATGTCGAACCCAAAAGTGTTACTTTTATTCTAGGGGCAGAGGAGCACGCGCAGCATATTTACCAGTTAATTGAAAGCGCGTATTCACGGATAGTGCTTCACTCTACCTTCATCAATGCGGACTGCGTTGATGAGATGTTACCTTCACTTCTGGATGCTGTTCGTCGCTCGGTACAGGTAGACGTTATGTGGGGGCAGACTGAACCAGATGATCCGCGAAAAGTTCAAGCCTTTAAGTTTGTCGTAGATAAGCTTGAGCAACTTCAAAAAACTATTGACGGAGAAGGGCTTGGTACTCAATTTAGATTTCACCGAACTCCTACTCAGTCCCACGCTAAGTTTGTTATCGTTGATACACCTTCTGGCGAATGGGCTGTTACTATAGGTTCATGCAACTGGCTTTCATCAAGATTTAACCGTTTTGAGGCATCGGTGCAGATTTGTGACCCGCTTGTGGTAGCCGATGCTCTAAGTATCGCTTCACATTTGGCAATGGGCAAACAGGGGCTTTCCAACGAGTTGAGCCGAGAGTTGGCAGTTCAGTCGACAATTCTATCTAAGCGAAAAGTTGTTGATAAACTTAAAGGCGAGGCGGATCTCATGAAGGTTCAATTGATTTCTGCGGCAGAGCATCATTCCTTTTGTAAGAAAGCCAGTGATGAAGCGGTTGACGATATTTTTATATGCAGTCACCGTATTAGTTATGCAGGCGATCGCCCGGTACTGACGCCGTTTAAAGCTGCTTTACGGGATGATCCGAGTCTCTCTATTCGGGTTGCTTATGGAAGATCAAGCGGAAGTATGCGTACTTCAGAGGCTAACGTTTTGAATAAAGAGCTTTCTTCGCTGAGCTTTAAGGTTATAAAGGCAGATGATCCTCAGATACACGCGAAAGTTATGACGTGGGATGAGGATAACGTTGTGATCACCAGCATGAATTGGTTGTCGGCATCTTCAGCGGGTGATATTTATGGAGAGCTTGGGGTGTTTATGAAAGGTGCAGAGTTATCTAGTAAGATTCGAGCGGCATTCGAAAGTAGCTATTGCTAAACTATAGTGAAATGTTGATCGTGCCGATTCAATTTAGTCGGCATGATTAAGATTGCTTCGTTTTTTTGTTGAAGCTTTGATTTCTTGTTGTTTCTTGATTTTCACCGTGGATTGACCGATTTTTTTGTGTTTGGTTTTTAAGCGAATATTGATTAGTTTTACAGTTAAAGTGTAATAGTAATAAGTGGAATTCGATTTGTTTTCTTTCTTTTTCTTTAAAAACCAAGCGAGATGTTTTCGCTGCCAAGTCCATGGATTGTCTCGATCCCAGCGCTCAACAATTTCGGCTTGAATTGCCTTGGCCTAGCGTATATGACGTTCGCGAGTGGCATGCGCTCCAGTCAGCACTCCAGATAGGAAAAGCTCCATATCGACTGGCTTGTTCATGCTCGACCACCGATGTAGGCGGATACCGCGTCGATTCGACCGTGCCCCAGTTCATAACTGATTTGTAAGTGTGCCTCTCGATCAAGACGCAGATTGAGCTGGCTGCATCTGCCGTCGTTGATGGGGGCTAGGTAATGGGTGATCTGCTCATAGCGTTCGCACGCATAGGCCGCTCGCGGTTCGTGGAAGCCTTTGAGGTTGTGCGTATGAAAGATGTCTCGGGCGGGGCGGACGATTCGCTGTTGAAAATCGAGGAAGGTTTCGTCCGGAGCCAGCAGGTTGCGGCTACCGACGGGGGAGACCGGCTTGGCTTGGCTGAGCGCTTCGCGGATATGATCATTAACCCAAATCCAGCGAGATGCTGATGCGCCCGAGCGCCCACCTTTGGTGCCATCCTGAATGTTGATCTTGCCATATTGCTCGGCTTCTCGTTGCAGGCGTGGAAGATCGGCCAAGATGGCCTCGCGCAAACGCATACCGGTGGCTCGTGCTAGGTACACAATGGCCGCAGCGCACGGTAGTTGATGTTCGCGGAGTGCATTGATTATCCGCATCACTTGGTCACGATTCTGTCCTTGCGGAGCCGCGGTGCGAACATTGGTGCGCCGCATTCCTAACGCCTTGCCCGGACTCGCCACCCTTAAGTGCTGATCACCACGAAGCGCGGCCATGGTTCGGTTGACGCTTGAGAGTCGGTTTTGCGCGGTGGCGATGATCAGCTCACCTTGTTCAACTTGGCTTCGAAGATGTCTGGCGTAATCCAACGAGGTCTGCCGATCTATCTGCCGCGCGTCGTTGAGCCCTGGCCCATCGTCTGATCGACACCACCGTGCGAACGCTTGCCACCGATCACTGTGCGCTTTGACCGTGCCGTAATGGCCACCGCCAAAAAGATCTTTGAGCGCTTGCGGCCCGGCATAGCTCAACTGCCGACCATAGCCAAAATTGCGTCCATCTCGCCTGCCCACCAATGCCATGATCAAACTCCTCTCGAAGCCAAACCTTTAAAGCCAATCCCCACGTCATCCCGCCAAGTATGTTGAGTGTTATCAGGGATCAAGGCCCCTGCGACCTGTGAGGGTTGGCTACGGCGTCGACTTTCCGTTCGAGAATTACGAGCGGATGGCCGACTTCATGCGACGGTGCAAAGGCAAGGTGATGGTGAGTATCAATGACCTCCGGACATTCGGCGGGTGTTTGAGGGATTTCATTTTGAGGTGCTGGACATCAGGTACACCACGGGCAACCAGCGGCAGGGGCAGGCTGATGTGAGTGGAGAGCTGGTGAACATGAGTTGGGAGTCTTCCGCATTTGAGGGCTGGCTTTTCTAGGAATCTTTACTGTGCCACGAACAAAAATGCCGGAGCATATGCTCCGGCATCCTTACCACGGGATTAGGACAATACGATCTGAAGCAATCGCACAACCTCAATCGCAAAGACCCACGCTAATTCTAAAGGCGTCATTCGCTTTTCTCCTATTCAGAGGAGACGCTTGGGCATTTTTGAAATGCCTCTGGTCACCTGCTATCCCTAGCTTTGTGGCTCCCCTCCCGCCATTTATGCTACTTTTCGATCTGCAAGAATCTGTAGTCAGCAAATTTTCTGGGATGGTAATGCCTCATCGCCAAGCCATTACGGTTGTTTTCTGGTTACAGCTAGCTGAAGGGCTCCACCCCTTCAGCTTTTTTTTGCCATTTTTTTGTCTCTTGTAGCCTCCCACTTTCTTTAGGTCGACGAGATCCGCATTCGAATTCTCTAGGAAAAGTCGACGGTTTACGGCGTGTTGCTTCGTTGGGCCTAAGATTATGATGTCATTGAATAGTCGTCAATCCTCCCTTGCGATTTTAGTTGGGGCAATCCTATGCGACGACTACCGCCTTAAAGTTGGGTTTGTTAGTATCTGTGAGCCTCTGGAGGCCCCGGTTTTAAAGGGTTTTGTCGATTTTTCAATGTGTGATTGCTTGTTTGTTAGTTTGTAGCGGAAGTTGGTCTTGATGGCGTGGGGAACTCTGAGTGATCAAGTTGTACCCCTTAGTTGTCCTTTGATTTTTTTTGGTTGTTGAAAATGAGATTTTCAAAAGTTTCTGATAGTTGTTGTTTTTGTATGAAGTGCACTTTCAAATAAGAAGCGGCTGTTAGAGTGTTTGATTTTGCAAGGATGAAAATACCTATTTTTATAATGTAAGAATTCCTGTAGCCCTTGCCCAGCAAGGCGTGCAGGAGTGTTTGTCGTTTTTTTGCGCAAATGCTTAGTAGATAATCATGTCTCTCAGGCATCTTGAAGGGTTGCCAGAGTTCAGAGGTGATGGCACTATGGCGCCGAAGCGTGGACCATCCCAAATCCACCTCCACTCAAGACCTACAGGTTAGGGCTCCCTAGGGAAGCTACGCCCAAAGTAGGTAATGAAAAATTGAATTCCTAGATTCATTCACTTAGCGGCCAACTGGCAGCTAAAAATTCTCAAAAAAATCCTCTCGAAACCCTTTCTGCACGTTTGTGACCATTTTTCGGGTCGACGATGATCAGTTTTTGATCGTTTTTTTTCTTGAAGCATGTTGTGTCATAGCCTGGGCGCCGCTCCACTTGGGGGTGTCGTCACCGGAACTATCAAATTCGCCCCTTGGCTGTTGACGTTTTCAACCCGTTTGTCTACTGCAAACCACTCAAAGTCATCGACGGGACTGCAGCACTCGTTTGCCATCTCCTCAGACCGCATTGCCGACAATCCAGGCTCAATCCACTCCCGAGCATGCTCCGTCGTCAGCACCAACGGCCAGCGATCATGAATGTCGACCATCCCTGAATCACTCGCAGCCGTGATGATCACAAATCCATCTTCGTCATGCGGTTCCATCCCATGCCGGTGGCTCGCGCCAATTGAGCGATGGCCGCGGCGCGCGGCATTTGGTGTTCGCAGAGCGCGTCGACGATCCGCTTCACATGTTCGCGGTCTTGGCCTTGCGGTATCGAGCGACGAACACTGGTGCGCTGCATCCCCAGCGCCTTGCTCGGACTCGGCACTTTCACATACTGATCACCACGAAGCGCGGCCATGGTTCTGTTCACACTGGACAACCGATTTTGCGCGGTGGCGATGCCGATAGCGCCTTGTTCAACCTGCTGACGTAGACGTCCTGCGTAATCCAGTAAGGTCTGCCGATCAATCTGCCGCGAATCGTTAAAGCCCGGCCTATCCTCCGAACAACACCAGCGCACGAAAGCCTGCCAGCGATCACTGTGCGCCTTGACCGTGCCGTAGTGTCCGCCGCCGAACATGTCTTTCAATGCCTGCGGCCCGGCATAGCTCAGTTGCCGGCCCCATCCAGAATTGCGCCCATTCTGTCTACCGACCAATGTCATGATCAAACTCCTCTCGAAGCCAAACCCTTGAAATTTTCCCCACTTCATCCCGCCAAGAATGCTGAGTGTTATCAGGGATCAAGGCCCCTGCGACCTGTGAGGGTTGTCCACTAACGCGGCACTGTCGGCTCTTTACGACCGGGAGCTTGGGCATTTCATGATCTGGCCTCCTGAACACTTCCGAAGAAGTGGGCGGGTGGAGGCTGCATTGGCTGACGAGACCAATGCGGCGAGATCCTGAGTCAGGTGAAGGCAATGATGCGATGACCGGGGCATACCTGACTGCCAGTCAGGTGCAGCCCATTCCCTGGGCTGCGGCACCACCATCTGCACCGCTGTTGCTGGTGACTTCGGTGTTTGTCACGCCGATTGTCACGAGGGGGAATGCCGCAAAGCCTTGTACGAGGCGGCCTGCAGCAGCGGTAGGAGCGCCCGTCTCTTTCCGGGAGAAAGAGAGGCCGCAGGTTGGCGCAAGGAAATGGCCAAGCGGATAGGTTGCTGCAGCGCAGCTATGCAAGGGGATGAGTTGCCGCAGTGGGCAAACTGGTAAAAGTAGGCATCCATCACATCGCTGTGACCGTGCGAGCCGCTGGACGCTAATTGCACTTTGGGAGAACCACCACGGTGTGGCGTAAGCGTTATATCAAGGCTCGAATTTTTAGAGCCTGCTCTATCGATTTGCGGGAGTAACGCGCCTGCATTGAGTGGAAACGGCCAGAGCGACCTCTTAATCTGTGACTTGATGACGCGGTGACTGGCACTGCGATCTCAAAAGGAGCATACCAATGAGACCGAATTTTTTTGTGGATGATGAAGACGAAGCCATCGCCAAGCGCTATTTCAAGAAAGTGAATAGCATTGGTTTTGTTTGTGTTGGTTTGGCGTTGACCATAATCACAATGCCTCATCCTGAGCGCGCTGCATGGTTTGCCCTCGCGGTGGCGATCGCCTATGCGTTTAGCCACGGTGATGCCTACAGGAAGATCGTTGCCTATTACCTATCGCGTTATAAAGGGTTCGGCGGTGGTATTCGCTTGGCGTTGAAAGTCGCTTTCTTTTTGCTGGGTACGAGTTTGCTGTCGGCGATTGGGCTTCAGATTTTAACCCCTGAAGTTATCGGCATCCTCCCATAGCGGGATTGTCTTATGGGGCAGGGGGGCGGATTCCATCCATGATCCGCTTGCCCTTAGAAGTCGAGATCGGGGCTGAGGCGAGTAGCGGGGGATTTTCAAGTGTGGGCACTTTTTGAGCATTTTCGCCAAAACGGCATGCCGAGCCTTTGAGAATTCTTAAACCCCAGAAACCACAAAGCCCCGCATTGCGGGGCTTTGAGATATGGTGCCGGCACCAGGAGTCGAACCCGGGACCTACTGATTACAAGTCAGTTGCTCTACCAACTGAGCTATACCGGCGTGTTAGGGCGACGATTATAGCGATTGCAAAGCATCTGTAAACCCCTGAATTCTGACTATTTTTGCGAAAGTGAAGGTTTTTTCGCGATCCCCGCTTTTTCCTCCCCTCAACTCCCCTTTATAGCCGCGCATCTGCACGTGTCAGGCCCCGTCAAACCCGCTCAATCACCACCCGCGCGATTGTCACTGAATCTCGAAAGTCACCTCTCGATTGGCATGATTCAGCAAGTGTTGATCAAAAAACACCCGCCGCTGCCCTGGCGCATTGATTTAACAGAAGTACTTAAACAAAAAGCCATAAAAATGACGTCAAACCGCTCGTCAGAAAATAGCTCACTGAAAAAGACCAAATTACTGACACCAACAGCGTGATATCACACAATGCACGCTTCATTAACACCACGTTCCGTCAGGGAGAGGCATTCAGTGGCGCGTGCAGAACACATTGCAAAACTAAGCGCCGCGCTGGGTGCGCACTCCTCAAGCCTGCCGCGTGCGAGCGACGAATTCACTGCGCAGCCCTTGCAGCGTTTGCTGCACAAACGCAGCCAAGGCGAGGCGAACCATCTCCACCCGCCCGAGCTGGTCGAAGGCCCGCGCGGCGAGGTGTATTCGAACACGCAGTCACCCACTGTTGTGGTGCTGGTTTCCGCCACCGGCGGCGTAGGGCGCAGTACGTTAGCGGCCGCCCTTGCGAGTGGCTTGCAGCGTGAAGGGCACCCCGCCTTGGCCTTGGACCTGGACCCGCAAAACGCGTTGCGTCATCACTTGTGCCCGGGGTTTGATCTGCCGGGTATCGGCGCCACGAGCTTACTCAATCAAAGCTGGCAGGCCTTACCCCGGCGCGGTTTCGCGGGGTGCCGTGTGATCGCTTTTGGCGAGACCGACCTTGCGCAGCAACACAGCCTGAATCGATGGCTTGGGCAGGATGTTGAGTTTCTCGGCAAGCGCCTGGCCGGGCTTGGCCTGAATGGCCAGGACACGGTGTTTATTGATGTGCCTGCGGGCAACACGGTGTATTTGCGCCAGGCGATGTCTGTGGCGGATGCGGTGCTGGTGGTGGTTCGGCCGGATGCGGCGTCGTTTCGTCGTTTGGCGAAGATGGACGAGGTGCTCGCGCCGTACTCTGCGGGCGAGTCGCCAGCGCAACGGTTTTACGTGATTAACCAGGTGGATGGCGGTTGTGCGTTCAGTCAGGACATGGCGGGTGTGTTCAGGTTGCATTTGGGCGATGCGGTGTTGGGTGAGGTGCATTGCGACCGGGCTATCAGTCAGGCGCGGGCGTATGGACGAGACCCGCTCGACCCTGCGCTCAATAGCGTCGGCTGCCAGCAGGTAAATGCTCTGTGCCGTGCCTTGATGGCGCAGAGGCGTCAATCAATCACGCGTCATTAAATTGACCATTTACCGTTTGTCTAAAAATAAACCCGCAAAAAACTCAAGATAATGACACTTGGCCAGTGTTCCCACATGATGCGTCAACTGTGACGCCCACAAGAAGACCTGCGGTAAGTGCTGCTTGCCGACCTTTCACGTCTTTAAGCTGCGTCGTGTGGAGCTGGTTATGAGCCTTAGCGAAGAACTACTGGCGTTGTTCGGTAAAAACGTCACCCGTGATGCTCAAGGCATCAATGCGCGCATGCACTTTTTCGGCACTGTGCCTACCGAGGCTCCCACGCCTTCCCAAGTGACTGATACCGCTGCGCTGCGCCCAAACGTGGTGGCGTTGGTGTCGATGAATGGCGGTGTGGGTCGTAGCACGTTGGTCACGGCGTTGAGCAGCGGTTTGCAGCGCGACGGTGAATCGGTGGTGGCGCTGGATCTGGACCCGCAAAATGCTTTGCACCATTACTTCGGCGTCAATGCGGCGGTGCCCGGTATCGGCCGTACCAGCCTGGAGCATGGGCCGTGGAGCCCGTTGCAGCAGCTCGGGTTTGCCGATTGCCAGGTGCTGACCTTCGGCGATATTGACCTGCAGCAGCAGGAGAACCTTGAACGCTGGCTCAAGCGCGAGCCGACGTGGCTGGCGCAGCGCCTTGCGTCGATGGGCTTGAGCGAGCGGCAGACGGTGATTATCGATACGCCCGCCGGTAATAACGTGTATTTCCATCAAGCGCTAAGTGTCGCCGATGTGGTGCTGGTGGTCGTGCAGCCCGACGCGGCATGCCTTGGCACGCTTGATCATCTGGATGTGTTGCTCGCCCCGCACCTTAAGGGCGAGCGCGCACCGGCTGTGCATGTGGTGGTGAATCAGGTGGATGAGGGCAATGCGTTCAGCCTGGAAATGCTTGAGGCGTTAAAGCAGCGTCTGGGCAAAGCGCCGCTTAAGGTACGTCGCGAGAGGGTGATCAACGAGGCGTTCGCGTTTTCTGTCGACCCGCAGGAGTGCCTGGCGATGCGGCTGGCGAGTGAGGGTTTCAACCAGATTTGCCAGTTATTGAAGGCCGCAAAAAAACCGCGTAATGCGCCATTTATACGCTGACGCCAGATGCTTATGCACAATTGGTTGGTTGCCGCTGTCACGAAATCGCCATTTTTTGGAATCGCTCTCAACACACCGCAACTGCCTGTTTTGCGTGCGTTTTATTGGGGTGAGCAAAAAATAACCAACGTGGCTTTTGGCGTGTATTGTTGATGACTACAGGTTCTGTAAAGAATTCATCAACAGACTTATCCACAGGGCACGCCGAGGCAATTTGCCCCTTAATCGCGCTCGGCCAGCACCATCAGGTTGCGCGGCGTCAGCGTGGGTTCGCAGAAGGTGCCCAACTGGACGCTGTAGCCCTGTTCCGCGAGAAACAGTGCCCGATCGAGTACCAGCCACATCTCCAATGCGCGCCGAAACAGGCCGCGCACCAACTCCAGGTTGCGCACTTCGGCCAGGCGGCGCCAGCCGTGGGCTTCCAGCGCTGGCCAATCCTGTTCGCCTGTGGATAAACCTTTGAGGCTTGCCAGTTCGCGGCAGTAGTCGGCGAAGGGTTTAGCCAGCCAACTGGCGGGCAGGGAAGGCGTGGGCAGGTACTCGTCGCAGCCGCGCAGTTGCCGTTGTAGTTGATCAAAGCTGAGGCGCCGGGCCATGGAGGTGTCGCGTTGCTGGCGCACACGGTTGCCGGCGGTGACGGTTTCGCTCAACGGCAGGCCCAGGTCATCAATCGACAGGTGCAAGCGCGAGGCGCGCCCGGCAGCCGACAATGCTTGATAGTGATCGGCGCTGATGCGGTTGTAGCAGCAGGGCGCCAGCGCGAGTTGCTTGCAGCCGGCCGCGCTGGCCACTTGCAGCAGTCGCACATGCAAATCGCCGCACGCATGCAGGGCGACGGGTGTGTGGTCGGGGCTGATGGTTACGTCCGCCATCACATCTTGCAGGCAATGGATGGCGGGCACGCCGTGGTGGTCGCTCAAGGCTTTGCCGGCGGCGATCAGCGCCGGGTCGTATTCCAGGCAGGTCAGTTGTTGGCCGGGTTGCAGCAGGCGGCGGCCAAGGTGGCCTTTGCCGGCGCACCAGTCCAGCCAATGCGCCGGCGTTTGCGCAA
Organism: Pseudomonas kitaguniensis; assembly: GCF_049199985.1. Classification (NCBI taxonomy): domain Bacteria; kingdom Pseudomonadati; phylum Pseudomonadota; class Gammaproteobacteria; order Pseudomonadales; family Pseudomonadaceae; genus Pseudomonas; species Pseudomonas kitaguniensis. Next base: position 22,858 of record NZ_JBLZPT010000009.1, on the reverse strand, counting down.
ACTGCAGCGCTGCGCCGAAGGCTTCGATTTGTTGCCACTTGCGGCCGGGTACGTCGACGTTCAGCCGAGGGCGGGCGGCTTCAAGCGCGCGTGCCGGTAACTTATCCACAGCACTGAGCTGCTGCGCCATTGCGGCCAGTTGTGCAAAAGGCGCGGGCGCAGGCACGTCATGTGGTTGGTTGTGGCTGGCTTCGGCATCGGCCAGCGAGCGCTGGCGCAGCCACTGGGCAAGCTCGGGGTGTTGGGTTTCCCAGGGTAATTGCCGGTGGGTAAAGGGCCGTGGTCGCCACAGCCCTTGGTGCTCGATCAGAAACGCATTCAGCGCCGCAAAGCGTGCTTCAGCGTCCTTGGCAAGCATCGACGCGCAGCCAGCGTTCCAGCAGTTTGAAGCCGCGTACCAGCAGGTAGGAGATCACCAGGTAGAACACGCCCGCGGTGAAGAACATCTCTACGGTCAGGTAATTGCGCGCAATGATGGTCCGCGCCATGCCGGTCAGTTCCAGCAGGGTCACGGTGCTCGCGAGGGAGCTGGCCTTGAGCATCAAAATGACTTCGTTGCTGTAGGCCGGCAGGCCGATGCGGGCCGCGCGCGGCAGGATGATGTAGAACAGCGTTTTGGGCTTGGACATGCCCAGCGCGCGGGCGGCTTCGATTTCACCCGGCGGAATCGCCTGAATAGCGCCGCGCAGAATTTCGGCGATGTAGGCCGCTGTGTGCAGTGTCATGGTGGCGGTGGCGCACCAGAACGGATCGCGCAGGTAAGTCCACATGAAGCTTGCGCGCACGGCATCGAACTGCGCCAAGCCGTAGTAAACCAAAAACAACTGCACCAGCAGCGGTGTGCCGCGAAAGAAGAAGATGTAGGCGTACGGTAACGAGCGCACATACCAGCGCTTGGACGAGCGTGCGATGCCCAACGGAATCGCGAGGATCAGCCCCAAAATCACGGCGATGCTCACCAGTTCCAGGGTCAGCGTGGCGCCCTGAATAAACTTCGGCAGCCACTTATAGATGACTTCCCATTCCATTACGTCGTCCTCACGAAGCCGCGAGCGGCGCGTTTTTCCAGGAAGTGCATCGCCACCATCGACAGTGACGTCAGGCCCAGGTAGATGAACGAGGCGACTAAGTAGAAGGTGAAGGGCTGTTTGCTGACGGTGACTGCGATCTGCGCATGGCGCATGATTTCTTCAAGGCCGATGACCGTGACCAGCGCGGTATCTTTCATCAGAATCAGGAACAGGTTACCCAGCCCCGGAAGGGCGATGCGCCACATCTGCGGCATGATCAAGCGGCTGAAAATACGAAACTTCGACAAGCCCAGCGCCACACCGGCTTCGCGGTGGCCCTTGGGGATAGAAATGATTGCGCCACGTAACACCTCGGTGGCGTAGGCACCAAAACACAGGCCCAAAGCGATCACGCCAGCCGCAAAGGCGCTGAGCGAAAGGTCGGCAATACCGAGCAGCTCACCCACGCTGCGCATCAGATTGATCGTGCCAAAGTAAATCAGCAGCACCCACAACAGTTCCGGCACGCCGCGAACGATGGTCGAGTACGCGCCGCCAAGCCATTGCAGTGGTTTATAGGCAGACGTCTTGGCCAAGGCGCCGGCGAGGCCCAGCACCAGCCCCAGGCAAAGTGCCGTGAGCGCCAGTTTGACGGTCATCAGCGCGCCGGCAGCGAGCGCCGGGCCGAATCCGTAGAGATTGAAATTCATGGTGTTTTCATATCGCGGCAGGCAATGCTAAAGCCTGCGCGCTCAAGCGAGCGCGCAGGGCAGGTGGTTCAGATCATTCGATGCTGAACGGGAAGTACTTGTCGTTGATTTTTTTGTAGGTGCCGTCTGCCTTGATCTCTGCCAGGGCTTTGTTCAGGCGCTCGCGCAGTGGGTCGCCTTTGCGTACGGCGATGCCGATCTTGTCGCTTTCAACCACCGGTTCGCCTTTGAATTCATAGGCCGAACCGTCTTTGCTCTTGAGCCACTCGTACTGCACGTATTTGTCGGCGAGGATGCCATCCAAACGGCCCGACGTCAGGTCGAGGTAGGCGTTTTCCTGGGTGTCGTAAAGCTTGGCTTCGGTGTCTGGCAGTTTGTCTTCCAGGTAAGTACCGGAGAGGGTCGCGCGTTGTGCACCGATGATCTTGCCCTTCAGGTAAGCCGCGTCGGTCTTGAAGTCTGCGGTGGCTTTGGGCGCGATGAATTGCAGTTTGTTGGAGTAGTACGGGTCGGTGAAGTCGACAGCCTGCTGGCGCTCGTCGGTGATCGACAGCGAGGACACCAGGAAGTCGAACTTCTTGGCATTCAGGGCCGGGATGATGCCGTCCCAGTCGGACACATACACTTCGCACTTTTCGACTTTCATCTTGGCGCACAGGGCGTCGCCGATGTCTTTGTCGAAGCCGACCACGTTGCCGCTGGCGTCTTTATTGTTGAAGGGCGGGTAGGCCGCTTCGATCCCCATTTTCAAGGTTTCTGCCATGGCCGTGGCGCTGAATGCCATCGAAACGGTCGCGGCCAGAAGGAATTTTTTATAGTTCTGCATGCAAGGTTGCTCCGTTAGCGGTTGCTGGACATGAATTGTTTGCAGCGCGCCGAAAGCGGGTTGTCAAACACCTGCTGTGGCGATCCTTGCTCTTCGACCAGGCCTTGGTGCAAGAACACCACTTCACTGGAAACTTGACGGGCAAACCCCATTTCATGGGTAACCAGCAGCATGGTGCGGCCCTCTTCGGCCAGTGCGCGGATCACACTAAGTACTTCCTGAACCATTTCGGGGTCAAGCGCCGATGTCGGCTCGTCGAACAGGATGACCTTGGGCTGCATCGCCAGGGTGCGCGCAATGGCCGCGCGCTGTTGCTGGCCACCCGACAATTGCGCGGGGTAGGCGTGGCGCTTGTCGCTGATGCCGACCTTGGCCAGCAGGGCTTCGGCCACTTCTATCGCCTCAGCCTTGCTTTGGCCAAGCACACGGCGGGGCGCCTCGATGATGTTGTCGAGGATGCTCATGTGCGGCCACAGGTTAAAGTTTTGAAACACAAAACCGATTTCGCTGCGCAGGCGGTTGATCTGCTTGCCATCGGCGGCCATCAGCTCGCCGTTTTTTGCAGCCTTGAGCTTGAGCTCTTCGCCGGCGACCAGAATCTGCCCCTGGTGCGGGTTTTCGAGCAGGTTGATGCAGCGCAGGAATGTGGACTTGCCGGAACCGGAAGAACCCAGGATCGAGATCACGTCGCCGTCGCGGGCGGTCAGCGAGATACCTTTAAGTACCTCAAGCTCACCATAGCGTTTATGCAAGTTGCGGATTTCAAGCGCGGGCGCGGCCTCGGCCATGTGCGGTCCTCATTGTGTTCATTGCGTTTCTGCTGCTGGGCCGCCTTCCTGGCGAGGCGCCAAGCTAGCATAGCGTTCGGATGCCAGCCAACAGCGCTGCGCAGGGTTAATCGGGGGTGTGCGGCAGGGTGTCGCATCAGCGCAGCAGCGTGTCGCGCTATCAACAACCCGGCAGCCGATTGAACCCGGAAATCCGCAGGTTTCGCGTAAAAAAGGGCGCGATGGTGCCAGCTTTGGCCGGACGTTGGAAGGGTTAACCGGGCAAACGGTACACATCAGCCCCTTTATGGAGCGCTACGCACTTTTTGTGTGTGTTTTTGGTGCACTTAATCGTTATGGAAGTGGGTCGCACGGTAACGCCATAGCGGAATGCCATTGTTCTCAATGACTTGCAACGATTGTGGGTTTGCCTTGCAGGCCGCGCCGATCAAGGCTCTGTAACATTTTGGCGCAAATCTTGCGTAAAAAATAAAGAACGCCCCGTTGGTTTCTCTACACGAGAAACCTCGCAGGTCGGGCGGACCGTTTTCGCAATTCCTCGTAAAGGTGTGTCAATGAGTAGTACGCAAAGCTCCAATGACCTCGAACAGGGGCTCAAACCGCGTCACGTCACCATGTTGTCGATTGCCGGCGTGATTGGTGCCGGTTTGTTTGTCGGCTCGGGCCACGCGATTGCTGCCGCCGGCCCTGCAGTACTGCTGGCTTACGCCGCAGCGGGTACGCTGGTGGTTTTGGTGATGCGCATGCTCGCCGAAATGGCGGTGGCGTCGCCGGACACCGGTTCGTTCTCCACTTACGCCGACCGTGCGATCGGTCACTGGGCCGGTTTTACCATCGGCTGGTTGTACTGGTGGTTCTGGGTGCTGGTAATTCCGTTGGAAGCCAACGCCGCCGCGACCATCCTTCATGCCTGGTTCCCCGACGTGGCGATCTGGGCGTTTACCCTGATCATCACCTTGCTGCTGACAGCGACCAACCTGTTCAGCGTGAAGAACTACGGTGAATTCGAGTTCTGGTTTGCGCTGATCAAAGTCGTGGCGATTGTGGCGTTCGTCATTCTCGGCCTGGCGGCGATTTTCGGCTTCTTGCCAACCAGCCAGGTCAGCGGCGTTTCGCACCTGTTTGACACTCAAGGCTTCATGCCCAACGGCATGGGCGCGGTGTTGGCGGCGATCCTGACCACCATGTTCTCGTTCATGGGCACCGAGATCGTTACCATCGCGGCGGCCGAATCGAAGAACCCGGGCCAGCAAATCACCAAGGCGACCAACTCGGTAATCTGGCGGATTGGTTTGTTCTACCTGCTGTCGATCTTCATCGTCGTGTCCCTGGTGCCATGGAACGATCCGACGCTGGCTGCGGTAGGTTCCTACCAGACCGTGCTGGAACGTATGGGCATTCCGAACGCCAAGCTGATCGTTGATCTGGTGGTGTTGGTTGCCGTGACCAGTTGCCTCAACTCGGCGCTGTACACCGCGTCGCGCATGCTGTTTTCGCTGGGCCGTCGCGGTGACGCACCGGCTGTGGCCAAGCGCACCAACAAGAGCGGCACGCCTTACTGGGCGGTGCTGTTGTCTACCGGTGCAGCGTTCCTTGCGGTATTCGCCAACTACGTGGCACCGGCGGCCGTGTTCGAATTCCTGCTGGCCAGCTCCGGCGCCATCGCCTTGTTGGTGTACCTGGTGATTGCGGTGTCGCAACTGCGCATGCGCCAGAAGCGTACGGCGGCGGGCGAGAAGATCGTGTTCAAGATGTGGTTGTTTCCCGGCCTGACCTACGCGGTGATGGTGTTCATCGTCGGTACGCTGACCATCATGCTGTTCCAGGAAGCGCACCGCGTCGAGATCATCGCGACCGGAGTGCTGAGCTTGCTGGTGGTGGCGGCAGGGTTGTTTGTGGCGAGCCGCCGCAAGGCGCAAAGGGCTGGCGCTACCGTCCTGAATTGATATTCACCTGTGGGAGGGGGCTTGCTCCCGATGGCAGTGGATCAGTCGGCACATTCGTCGGCTGACACACCGTCATCGGGAGCAAGCCCCCCCCCACTTTTGCTTTTGGCGCCAGTCTTGCGAGTTGGCGAGTGATTCGGACTGTAGGCGAAGGTCCCGATACTTGCGATCAACCTGAAGGAGCGCGCTGCTGAATGCGCTGCTGTCCAAATGTGGGAGGGGGCTTGCTCCCGATGGCAATGGATCAGTCGGCACATTTGTCGGCTGACACACCGTCATCGGGAGCAAGCCCCCTCCCACATTTGGTTTTGGCGCCAGTCTTGGCAGTTGGCGAGTGCTTCGGGCTGTAGGCGAAGGCCCCGATGCCTGCGATCAACCTGAAGGAGCGCGCTGCTGAATGCGCTGCTGTCCAACTGTGGGAGGGGGCTTGCTCCCGATGGCAGTGGGTCAGTCGGCACATTTGGCGACTGACACACCGTCATCGGGAGCAAGCCCCCTCCCAGATTTGGTTTTGACGCCAGTCTTGGCAGTTGGCGAGTGCTTTGGGCTGTAGGCGAAGGTCCCGATACCTGCGATCAACCTGAAGGAGCGCGCTGCTGAATGCGCTGCTGTCCCACTGTGGGAGCAAGCCCCTTTCCACAGTGAGTTTCAGTCTTGCAAGTTGGCGAGTGCCTGCGAGGCTTTTACGTAATCCGCCTGGAACTCGGGCGACTCGATCCAGGCGAGTGCTGCCGCTTCATCATCGGTATCCGTCGCCCACTGGCGATACTCGATCAGCGCTGCGAAGATGAAATCGGTGGCTTCTTCTTCGCCTTCCTGCTCCAGCACCAATGCCAGCAGCGGGTGCGCCAAAAATACCCCGCACAACGCGACCTGGCTGATCTCGCCGGCGGCGCGCATTTCCACAAACAGCTCGGTCAAATCCACCGACTCAAGGTCAATGCGGCTGTCGTCACCGGCAAACGCATCCGGCTTGGCCGCGACGCTGCGCTGGGTACGGTTTTGCTTGGCCTTGGTCTTTGCGCGCTGGGCACGTTTTTGCTGTTTGTTCGGCGAGGCCATGGGCTCACGTCCTTGGTTCAGAATCTGGAGGGTCTATTGAAGCGCAGCTTTGTAGAAATCCCAAGGGATTCCAGCCGTGTTACGTCACGCACTCGCCGGGCGTGCCTTGCGCCAACTTGCCGTGCAGCAGCCACGCCAGTGCGACAGGCCACAACCGATCCTCATATTCACTGCGAAAAAATGCGAAATGCCCGACAGCCTTTTCACCAATGTCTTCCGGTGCAATGCGCAGATGAGTGCGCTCGCTGCCGTCGAAATAGCGCAGTAACCGCTCAATCGCCGCCACCGTGCCGAACGGATCGTCGCTGATACTGATGGCCAGCATCGGCGCCTTTACGCTGCCAAACGGCAAATCACCCAAATCGCGTGCGCTGGGGCGCTTTTCATACCCGGGCGCAAGCGTGCTCCAGTCGCGCACCACGCCCGCCGGAGTATCCTCCAGCCAACCCAAGCGCTTGCCAGGGAAGTAGCCGCACAGCGCCGTCAGCAGCGGCATCGCCACATGCCACTTGGCAAACATCCGCCAGCGGCCTTTTGCCTGGTAATCGCGCCAATAGGCAAACTGCGCGCCCACCGTGACTATTCGCCGAATCACCGCGCCTGACGCGGCCAGCCCCGCTGCACAGCCGCCAAAACTGTGGCCGACCACATCAATCGGCTGCCCGGCAAATTCGCGCTGTGCACGCTGCAACATCGCCTCGAAATCCAGCGCGCCCCACATCGACCACGAGGCCGTAAAGCCCCGTAGCGAGCCGCTGCGTGATTCGCCGATGCCGCGATAATCGTAGGTGATCACGTCGAAGCCGTTGGCAAACAGGTAGTCGGCGAAACGTGAGTAGTGGCGGCAGCGCACGGACGTGGCGGCGTTGATGATCACCACCGCGCGTGCGGGGTCGGTTCGGATATGGCGCCAGCTAAAGCCGCCGATAAGGTAGCCGTCGGCGGCGGGTTCGCGGAACGCTTCTGAGGCAGGTCGAGTGGGCAGTTTCATAGGTCGGCTCGTTTCCAGCGCTTGGGGTGTGGGCCGTGCGCTTTTATAGGCAGTCGAAACTAACAAATTTATTGCGCCAAGGGCGCAGCAATTGCCACGATGCTCGACCTTATCGCGCTGGGTGCATAGGCTTACGCTCCTTTGATCAGTCAGGCTCGGCCCATGACCCGCGACACCCTCGAACACAACCAGATCGCAATCTACTTCGTCGCCGTCCTGCTGGCGGCCGCGTTCGGTGTGTTCGCACCCTTATCAGCCCAAGGCCTCGGCGTACTGGTGACGCCTGCGATTGCGCTGTTGATGTACGCGATGCTCCTGCAGATTCCGTTTCTGGACCTGCGCCAAGGCCTCGGCAACAAACGCTTTATCTGCGCATTGCTGCTGGCCAATTTCATCCTGGTGCCCTTGCTGGTGTGGGCGCTGACTCGTGGCCTGGTGGAGCGCCCGGCCTTGCTGGTCGGCGCGTTATTGGTGTTGCTGACGCCGTGTATCGATTACGTGGTGGTGTTTACCCATATCGGCAAGGGCGATTCGCGGCTGATGCTGGCGGCCACGCCGGTGCTGCTGTTGCTGCAACTGGCGCTGTTGCCGGTGTACCTGAGTTTTATGCTGGGCGCGCAATCCGCCGTGGTGGTGGCGGTGGGGCCGTTTGTCGAGGCGTTCCTGCTGCTGATTATGCTGCCGATGCTGCTGGCGGTACTGACGACGGCCCTGGCGCGGCGCTCAAGCGTGGTCAACCTTTGGAGCAACGCCTGGGCCTGGTTGCCGGTGCCGGCGATGGCGTGGGTGCTGTTTGTGGTGATCGGCTCGCAGATCACCGCAGTGCTGCGCGACGTCGCGCTGTTGTTACCGGTCATCCCGGTGTACGCAGGCTTCCTGTTGCTGGCGCCGCTGGTTGGCGCGTTGGCTGCACGGCTGTTCGCGTTGCCCGCAGGCGCGGCGCGGGCGGTCACGTTCAGCGCGTCGACGCGTAACTCGCTGGTGGTGCTGCCGCTGGCGCTGGCCTTGCCCGAAGACGTGCGCGGGCTGGCCGCGATTGCGGTGGTTCTGCAAACCCTGCTGGAGCTGGTTGGCGAACTGCTCTATATCCGGCTGATCCCGGCGCTGGTGTGGCGCACTGGCCGGTAGGCGCATAAATATTCGGATTTGTTCAGGCGTTATTCAGGCATGCAGTCGGCACCATGGAGCCGGCCCCGCCTACCTGAAGGACATTCGATGGATCACCGCAGCCGTTTTCGCCTGGAGTCGCTGGGCATTTTCCTGATCGCTTTACTGCTGTTCACCTTGGGTATCTGGGATGAGCAACCCCAAGGGTTTGACGGGCGCTGGGCGCTGTTCATGCAGGAAATGTTTCGCCATGGCGCGAGTCTTTTTCCTACCACTTACGGCCAGCCGTACCCGGACTATCCCGGCACTGCGACGTTTGCAAGTTTTGTGTTCGCCAGGCTGTTTGACGCGCCCAACCACCTGGCGAACGTACTGCCGACCGCACTCGCTTCGGCGGGCGTGGTCGCGCTGATCTACCGCCTGCTGGCGCCGTCGAGTCGCCCTTGGGCGTTGCTGACGGTATTGCTCACGTTGCTCACCACTCAATTGCTCGAAAAGTCGCGCTCGGTGTGCCTCGACCAGATGGTCGCGTTGCTGTGCATAGGCAGCTTCTACCTGCTGCACAGCGGTGAGCGTCTCGGTTCACGGGTCAGGCAGCTTGCCGTGTTCCCGCTGTGGGTGCTGGCCTTCGCGATTCGTGGGCCATTGGGGCTGATTGAGGTGTGCGGCGTGGTGTGCGTGTATTGGGCGCTGGGTCGGCCAGGTGAGCGGGTCAAGCAGGTGTTGATCCATGGTTTCGCGGGATTGGTGTTGCTCGCGGCGTGCTGGTGGGTCTTGATGAAGTTGGCGCGAATCAGCGGCGGCGATGCGTTTGCCGATGAAGTGTTCAAGATGCAGGTCGGCGGGCGCCTCGATGAGTCCGGCGAGCCGTTTTACTTCTACTTCCAGCTGAGTTTGTACCGTTACTTCCCCGTGGTGCCGTTGGCGCTGGCGACGATGGTTGCGCTGCGCCATCGCTGGTCGCAGCGTTGGGTCGATGACGACGTGCAACTGCTGGCTCGGCTCGGCGCCTGCGGGCTGATGATTTTGCTCGGCCTGTCGGTGCCGCACTTCAAACGCGCTTATTACATTCTGCCCATGGTGCCGATGTTTGCTGCTGTCGCCGCCTATGGGCTGCTCCAGGCGCAAAGCTGGCTTGTCGGCGTGCGCAGATGTTACGAATGGCTTGTGGCAGCGCTACCGGCATTGTGCGTGGTGGTGCTGTTTATCTGCCGACACACCTGGCAGAAACACGGCTACTGGCCCGAGGTTTCATTGCCGCTGCTGATCGGCGCGCTTCTGGTGTTGCAAGTCGCGGCGTTGATCGCCTGGCGCAATACGCTGCGCCTGGTATGGCTCAGCCTGATCGCACTGGCGGCGCAATGGCTGTTGCTGGTGACGGTGATCGAGCCGGCCAAAGACCTGCAATTCGACACGCGCAAGTTCGTCAGCCAAGTGGAGGCGCTGCGTGACTCGCAGCCAGGGCCGCTGGTGTTCGTCAACCTCGGCCGTGACACCTGGGCGGTGCGCTACATGATGAACCTGGACCACGATGAACAGCCGCTGTTTGTTACGGGCAGTGAGCTGGAGAAATTGGACACGTTGCCACGGCCGTCCTGGGTGATTGTGTCGCGCAAGGAGACTGCGCTGCTGAAGGGCACGCCGATGGAGCAGCAGGCGCCACGCTTTGAAGGGCGGCTGAACGACAATCCGCTGATGGTGTTTCTACTCAAGTAAGCAGTTGGCTCAGTGTCTCGACATCATGCCTCGGGGCGCCGGTCATCGGGAAAAAGGGGCGCGGAGCAAAGCCAAATAACCACTAATGAGGGCTGAAGCCCCGTTAATACGGGGTTTCGTTGGTTTTTACCATTAACTTGCGCGCTTATTTTTATCGCACTAACTATCAAGTTAATCGATTAAGCGCCGATTCACGGGCATCCCGAAAAATCAAAGGCACACACGTAATGAGCGCAAAGTGGTTGGATAATTTGAACGTCAGCAAGAAGCTCGGGCTGGGCTTCGCCGCTATTTTGCTGGGTGTGCTGACCGTCACCGCCATCGGTTACTCCAGCACCAACCTGCTGATCGAGCGCCTTGGCAAGAGTGGCAAGGTCTCCGAGATCAAGGCGCATGTGCTGAATGCCCGCATCGTCGCCCAGGCTTACGCCACCGGGCCGAGTGCTGCTGGCGTGCAAGCCTACAGCGGTGCGCTGGATACGCTGGGCCGCAGTGTCGATGAAGGCATTGGGGTGTTCTCCGTGTCGAGCAACCTGGCCAAGCTGCGTGACATCAAAGAGCAGGTTGGTGGCCTTAAGCAGACGTTCGATCAATTGGTCAGCATCAATCAGAAAATCGATGAGGCCTTGAAGCCCTTGATCAAGGTTTCGGACGAGGTCAGTGCCACGTTCGAAAACCTGCTGCAAAAGACCATTGACGACACCGTGCGTGCCCCGGATGAAGCCGGCATCAAGCAAGTCAAGATCGCTGGCGACTTGCGTAACGGCATGACCAACTTCCGGTTGGTGTTTCGCCGCTATCTGAGTGTGCCGTCAACCGATAACCGTCAAGCGACCTATAACTCGGCCGACGCGCTGATCGCACAGGTGGCGGCGGCTCGCAGCGAATTGCCAAGCCAGGCGAACGCCGCGGTAGACACCGCGCTGAACGCGCTCAAACAGTACAAGGTGCTGATGGCGTCGATCTCGGAAATGCTGCAGCAGGCCGATCAGGTGCGCGGCAAACTGCAACAGCAATCCGTTGCAACCGCTGTCATAGCCGATGATTTGGCGGCGCAGCAGATGGTCAGTGCCAAAAAAGAACAGAACACCGCTGTCGTTCAGTTGTTGAGTGTCGCGTTGGTGGTCTTGCTGATGGGTATTTTTGCTGCGTTCGTTATCACCCGCCAGATAACCCTTCCATTGAACGATACGGTCATTGCCGCGCGCCGAATTGCTGACGGTGACCTGACCCAGGACACCCTCACGACCCGTCAGGACGAACTGGGATTGCTGCAGAACACCATGCAGCACATGACCGTTTCCCTGCGCGGCTTGATTGGCGGCATCAGCAACGGTGTCACGCAGATCGCTACAGCGGCCGAGCAGTTGTCGGCTGTCAGCGAGCAGACCAGTGCGGGCGTCACCCTGCAAAAAAGCGAAGTCGACCAGGTCGCCACCGCCATGAACCAAATGGCCTCGACCGTACAGGAAGTCGCGCGTAACACCGAAGACGCTTCGCAGGCTGCCAACCAGGCCAGCGAACGTGCGGCGCATGGCAGCAGTGTGGTGCAGCACGCCACGCGGGAAATTGGCCAGTTGGCCGGTGAAGTGAAGCAGTTGGGCGCCGCCATGCAGCGCCTGACCGAAGACAGCAGCAAAATAGGCAGCGTGATTGACGTGATCAAGGCCGTCGCTGAGCAGACCAATCTGCTGGCGCTTAACGCCGCCATCGAGGCAGCACGCGCCGGTGAGCAAGGTCGCGGTTTTGCCGTAGTGGCCGATGAAGTGCGCTCGCTGGCCCAGCGTACCCAGAACTCCACGACTGAAATCGAAGCGCTGATTCAGACCCTGCAACAGGGTACAGGCGCAGCATCAGTGCTGATGGATGCCAGCCTGCAACGCACCGAGGGCACCGTGGTGTTGGCTCGTCAGGCTGAGCAGGCATTGGTTGAAATCAATCAGTCCATCGGCACGATTGAACAGATGAGCCACCAGATTTCCGCCGCTGCAGAGCAACAGAGCGCCGTGACCGATGAAGTCAATCGCAGCGTGCTCAGCGTGCGTGACATTGCTGAACAGTCCGCCTCCGCAACCGAGCAGAGCGCCGCATCGACTGTCGAGCTGGCACGCTTGGGCAGTGATTTGCAGAGCATGGTTGCGCGTTTCAAGATTTAACTAGCCACAGCCAGGCGCCTCGTGACGCGGTCACGAGGCGATCGGCCACGAAGGCAACGGCTGGGAACTGCAGAAAGCAAAAAACCCGCACCAGGCGGGTTTTTTGTGTGTTTCAGATGACGTTTGCACCACCTGAAACTAATGAGTGGTGCCCAGAGACGGAATCGAACCGCCGACACGGGGATTTTCAATCCCCTGCTCTACCGACTGAGCTATCTGGGCAACGGGGCGCATTAAACTGGTTTTTCAGGGGGTCGTCAAGCAAGTTTTCAAAAAATATTTAATTATTACCGTCGCTTACGGGCCAACCCCGGAATTTGATCAATTATTCAGCAGGCGGCACGTAGCCGTCGGCCTTGGCGTAATCCTCGCCGGAAAAGAACTTGTCCATCTCGCCTTGCAGGTATTTGCGGTCTTCGGCGTTCATCATGTTCAGGCGCTTTTCGTTGATCAGCAGGGTCTGGTGTTTTTGCCAGTCGGCCCAGGCTTGGGCGGAGACGTTATCGAAAATGTCCTGGCCCTTGGCGCCGGGGAACGGTGCGCGTTCCAGGGCGGGCAATTCTTCGTGGTACTTGCGGCAGATGATGGTGCGGGTCATGACGGAACTCCTGCGTTCAATACTTCGGCTGCGCGTTTCAGCAGTTTTTTAACGGGGGCGGCAAGGCCCAGGCGCGGCGGGGTGGCGAGGTTATACCAGAGCCAGTCGGCCTCGGCCACGTGATGGGCGGATTCCTCGACGTGCACCAGCCAGGGCTCGATGGCCAGTTGGAAGTGACTGAAGGTGTGGATCAGCCCCGGCAGGGCGTGTGGCTTGCCCAGTTCCAGTGCGTGCTGGTTGGCCAAGTGTTTCAGGTCGTCGAGGTCGTCGAGTTCCGGCAGGCTCCACAAACCGCCCCACAAGCCCGTGGAAGGGCGGCGGTACAGCAGAATCGCGCACTCGGCATTCGCCAGCAGCGGCATTAACGTACGTTTTTGCGGGATGGTCTTGCGCGGTTTGGGGATCGGGTAACGCGTCTCCAGGCCGAGCATGTGGGCTTCGCAGCCTTTTTCCAGCGGGCACAGCAGGCAACTGGGTTTGCTGCGGGTGCAGAGCGTGGCGCCCATGTCCATCATCGCTTGGGTATAGGCGTTGACGCGGTCGTGGGGCGTGAAGCGCTCTGCAGTGGCCCACAGCTGCTTGGCGACCTTGGGTTCGCCTGGGTAGCCTTCTTGCGCAGTAAAGCGCGCCAGTACGCGTTTGACGTTGCCGTCCAGGATCGGCGCGCGCAGGCCCATGCTCAGGCTGGCGATTGCACCGGCGGTGGACAGGCCGATGCCGGGCAGTTCGGTCAGTTTTTCGACGTCCTTGGGAAACTCGCCGCCGTACTCGGCGACGACGATTTTCGCGGTCTTTTGCAGGTTGCGCGCGCGGGTGTAGTAACCCAGGCCGGTCCACAAGTGCAGCACTTCATCTTCCGGCGCGGCGGCCAGCGCTTCGACCGTTGGCAGGGAGGCCATGAAACGGTCGAAGTAATTGAGCACGGTGCTGACCTGGGTCTGTTGCAGCATGATCTCCGACACCCACACCCGGTAAGGCGTGATGCCCTGTTGCCAGGGCAGGTCATGGCGGCCGTGGCGGTCGTACCAGTCCAGCACCGCCTGTGAAAACTGCTCGTTTCTCATCGCTTGAACAGGCCCTTCAGAGCGTCTTTCAATTGTGGATTAACCTTGTCGAGTTTCTCTTCAAGTTTTTCGCCGAGCTTGTTACCGGCCGCTTTGATTGCGACCTGGCTCAAGCCGTCCTTGTCCAGGCGGCATGCCTTGGCGCCCAGTTCCAGCGGGCCACGGCAGCGCAGCGGCACTTCGATGCCCTGGAAGTTGCTGCCGACCTGGCAGGCCGGGTCCGGCACGTCGCGCTGGTCACCTTCGACTACGATGCCAACGCGGTAATCCATGCCCAGCACGCGCAGGTCCACATCACCGTTGCCGTTGACGCTCAGCCCCGGAGTACGCACTTTCAGGTCAGGGTTGCTCGCCACGCCGTTCACGAAGGTCAGGTTGCCGCGCAGTTCCTGGAACGGCGTGTCTTTGCCTTGTGGCGTGTTGCTCAGGGTTTTGCGGTTGAGCAGGGCGATGCCGGTGCACAGTTGTTGCTCAATGTTGGCGTTGAGCAACGCGCCGTTATTGATCACAAAACTGGCGGTGCCGTTGAGGCTGTCGATCAGCGCCTTTTGGCTGTTACCACGGCCGTTGAGGTTGCTGTCCAGGGTGACCTGGCCTCTCACCGGCGGGGTTTGCCCTTGGGCTTGCAGGATACGTTCAACCGGCACTTGCTTGATGCGGGTTTGCAGCGCCAGCAGCGGAATGTCCTGGCGCACATCGAGTGTGCCGTTAGCCTGGAAGGTGCCGTTGTAGAGGCCGCCGCTGAGGCTGTCGAGCTTGAGTTGGCCATCGATGCCGGACGCTTTGAGCACGGCATTCTGAATCGGCAGCTTGCTCAGGGTCAGTTGGCCGAAGGCCAGGTCGGCATCCACGTCCAGCGTGCGCAGGCGCGTCAGCGGCAGCAACTTGTCGGTGCTCCAGGCGGCCTTGGTCGGCGCTTCGGGCAACGGCGTGGTGCCACCGGCGGCCATGGCGCCCGCTTCGCTGTTTTGCACTTCGGCCTGACGTGCCGCCGCTACACCTTTGGCGGATTCGGATTTGGCCGGCAAGTAGTTGTCGGCGTTGAATGTGTCGCCCTTGAGCTGAACGCGCAGCGATTGCTTGGCGAAATCGTCGATGGCGACGCGACCGGTGAAGGCGCTGCCATCGAGTTTCAGGTTCAGGTCTTCCAGCGCCACGCTGGTCGGTGTGCCCTTGAGGCGGCTGACCAGCTCGACTTTGCTCAAGCTGCCCGCGGCCATAGGCGGCAGCGGGTGGCCGACGCTGTCGAGAAACTTGGCCAGGTCAAACTGGGCAATCGACACGGCGCCGCTCAGTTGCGCGGTTTTGTTCAGGTCGTTGACCTTCAGCTCGCCCAAGGCGCGCAGTTGGTTGGCCGACAGCTTGATATTCGTCAATTCGGCGATGTTAGCCGCCAAATCCACCAACAATTGCCCTTGCGTCGCGAAGGTTACGGTCTTGCCTTGCAACGGCTCGCCGGTGGCTTCGCCGCTGAGCTTGATGTCTTCGAACTGATAGCGCTTGAGGGCACGCTGAATGCGCAAGTTGCCGTTGAGCTCGGTTTTGACGCGCATCAGCGGCTGGTTGCTGCCAAGGAACGCGGTGAGTTTCAGCGGAATGCTCGCGCCTTCGTGTACGGCACCGGCGCTCAACTGGATGCTTTCGGCGCTGTACTGCTTGCCGGTCTGCTCATCGTTGTATTCAACGCGGGCGTTGTTGATGGTCAGGCTGTCGATGTCCAGGCGGATCGGCTTCGGCGGTTTTTCCGGTTCGGGTTCGGCAGGCTGCTCCACGGCAGTGGCGGCGGGGGTGCCGGCAGGCGTTTCGGTGACGTTCTTGCCAATATCTTCCCAGTTGCCATGGCCTTGCATGTCTCGGTTGAGGCGCAGGTTGAGGCCTTCGACGCGTACGTCGCTCATCTGCACTTCGCGGCGCAGCAGCGGCAGCACGCGCACCGACAGGCCGAGCATTTGCAAATCGGCAAACGGCTGGCTCGGGTTGGTCATGGTGGCGACCGTGGCTTCGTGCAACTCAAGGCCAAGCCAGGGGAACAGGCTCCAGCCGATGTCGCCATTGAGCGTCAGCTCGATGTGGGCCTTGTCTCGGGCTATCTGGCGAATCTCGTCTTTGTAATCGTTGGGATCGAAGAGGTGGGTCAGGGCAAAGCCCAAGGCCACAATGATCAGCAACAGCCCGAGAAGTACCAGACCCAGGATTTTGCCGAACGCTTTCATGGGCGAGTCCTTGTATGTCGATTTCAAAATTTAGCCGCAGAGTATAACGCCCGACGGCGTGCGTCAGTTCATGCATCGTTACATTGTATCCAGCACCAGCAAAACGGGATCTTGACGTCAAGCAAATCAGGTTTCTTGAAAAAGGTGATGTCAGTTTGGTTTTTCTGTCATCCACTGGTGCTAATCTGCGCATGTTCGTCTGTCGTATGCGACACATCGTCGCGCTTGAATGGAGCTTTACTCAACACTAACGGCCAACGCTTTGCGTGCAAGGCCGAGGGAGAGAGTGCCTGACGGACACATACTAATAACTGGGGGAAACACCAATGAGCACCAGCACTGCGGCCAGCGTTACCGCCGCGCAGCCTGCGTTCCTGTCCAAGGAGCGCATTATCGCCAAGCCAGGGTTCAACCGTTGGCTGGTTCCACCGGCCGCCCTGGCCATTCACCTTTGCATCGGTATGGCCTACGGCTTCTCGGTGTTTTGGTTACCACTGTCCAAAGCATTGGGCATTACCAAACCGGTTGCCTGTGCGCCGGACATGAGTTTTATCTCGCAAGTCTTTTCTTCCCAGTGCGACTGGCCCATCTCCATGCTGGGCTGGATCTACACCTTGTTCTTCATCTTCCTGGGCTGCTCGGCAGCGATCTGGGGTGGTTGGCTGGAACATGCCGGGCCGCGTAAGGCGGGTGTTGTATCGGCCCTGTGCTGGTGCGGCGGCCTGTTGATCTCGGCGCTGGGTATTTATACCCACCAGATCTGGCTGATGTGGATCGGCTCCGGGGTTATTGGCGGTATCGGCCTTGGCCTTGGCTACATTTCGCCGGTGTCGACCCTGATCAAGTGGTTCCCGGACAAGCGCGGCATGGCTACCGGCATGGCGATCATGGGCTTTGGTGGCGGCGCAATGGTCGGTGCACCTTTGGCGGCAGCGCTGATGGGGCATTTTGCTTCGCCAACCAGCGTGGGCGTGTGGCAGAGTTTTGCCGTGATGGCCGCGATCTACTTCGTGTTCATGATCGGTGGTGCACTGTCCTACCGCGTGCCGCCGACCGGTTGGAAGCCTGAGGGCTGGACCGCACCGGCGAAAAAAGCCAGTAACGCGATGATCACTCATCGTCACGTGCACGTGAACGTGGCGTGGAAAACCCCGCAATTCCGCCTGGTATGGCTGGTGCTGTGCCTGAACGTGTCTGCGGGTATCGGCATCCTCGGCATGGCTTCGCCGCTGCTGCAGGAAGTGTTTGGCGGCAAGCTGCTGGGTGTTGATGTGCCGTTTGGCCAACTGGATGCCGGGCAATTGGCCTCCATCGCGGCCATCGCGGCAGGCTTCACTGGTTTGTTGAGCCTGTTCAATATCGGTGGGCGGTTCTTCTGGGCGTCGTTTTCCGACTACCTGGGCCGTAAAAACACCTACTTCGTGTTCTTCGCATTGGGCTTTGCCCTGTATGCGCTGATCCCGAACCTGGGGCACTTGGGTAACGTGGCGCTGTTTGTGGCGGCGTTCTGCGTGATTCTGTCGATGTACGGCGGTGGTTTTGCGACGGTTCCGGCTTACCTGGCCGACCTGTTCGGCACCCAGATGGTCGGCGCGATCCATGGTCGTCTGCTGACCGCATGGGCGGCGGCGGGCGTGTTGGGCCCGGTGCTGGTGAACTACCTGCGTGAGTATCAGTTGAGCATCGGCGTTGACCGCGCTGCGGCCTACGACATCACCTTGTACATCCTCGCGGGCCTGCTGGTGCTGGGTTTCATCTGCAACCTGCTGGTTCGCCCGGTGGCCGACAAGTACTTCATGACCGATGCCGAGCTGGCTGCCGAACAGGCGCTGGGCCATGACAAAGGCGCCGACGCCAGCACTGTGCTGGAGTGGAAAGCAGCGCCCGGCAGCAAGCCGCTGGCGATTGCGGCCTGGCTGGTGGTGGGTATTCCGTTGGCGTGGGGTGTGTGGGTGACCCTGCAGAAAACCGCAGTGCTGTTCCACTAATACTGCAAAACCCAGTGTGGGAGCGGGCTTGCCCGCGATTGCATCACCTCGGCCTAAATGACTGACCGAGGTGCCTGCATCGCGAGCAAGCCCGCTCCCACAGTTGTATGCACATGTCTATCGCCGACACTCCATCAGTCTTATCCCCTTCGATGTTTCTGTTTAGCGCCCGCGCCCCTATAATGGCTGCCTTTTTCGCCCAATGATTTTGCGGAGCTGGTGATGGCCGAACGTAAGGCGTCCGTCGAGCGCGACACTCTGGAAACCCAGATCAAAGCCTCGATTAACCTGGATGGCACCGGAAAGGCCCGATTTGATATCGGTGTTCCTTTTCTTGAGCACATGCTGGACCAGATCGCCCGTCACGGGCTGATCGACCTGGATATCGTCAGCAAGGGCGACCTGCATATCGACGACCACCACACGGTGGAAGACGTAGGCATTACCCTCGGCCAGGCATTTGCCAAAGCCATCGGCGACAAAAAAGGCATCCGTCGCTACGGCCACGCCTATGTCCCGCTGGACGAAGCGCTGTCGCGCGTAGTTATCGACTTCTCTGGCCGCCCAGGCCTGCAGATGCACGTGCCCTACACCCGCGCCACCGTGGGCGGCTTCGACGTCGACCTGTTCCAGGAATTTTTCCAGGGCTTCGTTAACCACGCACTCGTCAGCCTGCACATCGACAACCTGCGCGGCACCAACACTCATCACCAGATCGAAACCGTGTTCAAGGCCTTCGGCCGCGCGCTGCGTATGGCCGTGGAGCTGGATGACCGCATGGCCGGGCAAATGCCGTCGACCAAGGGCGTTCTGTAATGCAGACGGTCGCGGTTATCGATTACGGCATGGGTAACCTGCACTCGGTGGCCAAGGCCCTTGAGCACGTAGGTGCAGGCAAGGTGCTGATCACCAGCGATGCCAAGGTGATTCGCGAAGCCGACCGGGTGGTGTTTCCGGGCGTCGGCGCGATCCGCGATTGCATGGCCGAGATCCGCCGTCTGGGCTTTGACAGCCTTGTGCGTGAAGTCAGCCAGGACCGCCCGTTTCTCGGCATCTGCGTGGGCATGCAAGCCTTGCTCGACAGCAGTGAAGAGAACGGCGGCGTTGATTGCATCGGCGTGTTCCCTGGCCAGGTGAAGTTCTTCGGCAAGGGCCTGCATGAAGACGGTGAACACCTCAAAGTCCCGCACATGGGCTGGAACGAGGTGCGCCAGAGCGTGGATCACCCGTTGTGGCACAACGTGCCGGACCTGGCGCGCTTCTACTTTGTGCACAGCTATTACATCGCCGCCGGCAACCCGCGCCACGTAGTGGGTGGCGGGCATTACGGCGTCGATTTCGCCGCTGCACTGGCCGATGGTTCGCGCTTTGCCGTGCAGTTTCACCCGGAGAAGAGCCATACCCATGGCCTGCAATTGCTGCAGAACTTCGCCGCGTGGGATGGCCGCTGGTAAATGGCGAAGCAGCCGAAGCCGCCGATCTTGAGCCTCACGCCCGAACAGGAACGTGAGGCTACGCTCAAGATCAAGCGCTTCATGCAGGACCGCTTCGAGCTCACGCTGGGCTCGTTCGAGGTCGCCGAGCTGCTTGAGCTGTTCACCACCGAAGTTGCGCCGCACTATTACAACAGGGCGATTTTCGACACGCAGACGCTCCTTAAAGAAAGGTTCGAAAGCCTCGAAAGCGACCTGTGGGCTTTAGAAAAAAGCAGCTGAAAGCCTCAAGCTGCAAGACTTAATACGCGTGCTTGCTTGCAGCTTATAGCTCGCAGCTTGCAGCTCTTTGACGAAGGAAAAGCATGCTAATCATCCCCGCTATCGATCTCAAGGACGGCGCCTGCGTACGTCTGCGCCAAGGCCGCATGGAAGACTCCACCGTGTTCTCCGATGACCCGGTGAGCATGGCTGCCAAATGGGTGGAAGGGGGCTGCCGTCGTCTGCATCTGGTGGACTTGAACGGCGCCTTCGAAGGCCAGCCAGTCAATGGCGAAGTGGTCACCGCGATCGCCAAGCGCTACCCGAACCTGCCGATCCAGATCGGCGGCGGCATTCGCTCGCTGGAAACCATCGAGCACTACGTCAAAGCGGGCGTGAGCTACGTGATCATCGGCACCAAGGCGGTCAAAGACCCGGCGTTCGTCGCCGAAGCCTGCCGCGCCTTCCCGGGCAAAGTCATCGTCGGCCTGGACGCTAAAGACGGTTTCGTCGCGACTGACGGCTGGGCTGAAATCAGCACCATTCAGGTGATCGACCTGGCCAAGCAGTTCGAAGCCGACGGCGTGTCTGCCATCGTTTATACCGACATCGCCAAAGACGGCATGATGCAGGGCTGCAACGTACCCTTCACCGCGGCTTTGGCGGCGGCCACCAGGATTCCGGTGATCGCTTCCGGCGGTATCCACAATCTGGGCGACATCAAATCGCTGCTGGACGCCAAGGCGCCCGGCATCATCGGCGCCATTACCGGCCGCGCGATTTACGAAGGCACCCTGGACGTCGCCGAAGCTCAGGCTTACTGCGACAGTTACGGCAGGTAACAGCTGCAAGCGGCAAGCTACAAGCTGCAAGTAAATGCGGATTTGCTTCTACTTGCGGCTTGCGGCTTGCGGCTTGTAGCTTGCCGCTTGCCGCTATTAATCGGAGATTAAGTCCATGGCGTTAGCCAAACGCATCATCCCTTGCCTGGACGTCGACAACGGTCGCGTGGTCAAGGGCGTCAAGTTCGAGAACATCCGCGACGCCGGCGACCCGGTGGAAATCGCCCGGCGCTACGATGAGCAAGGTGCCGACGAGATTACCTTTCTCGACATCACTGCCAGCGTCGACGGCCGCGATACCACGTTGCATACCGTCGAGCGTATGGCCAGCCAGGTGTTTATCCCGCTGACCGTGGGCGGTGGCGTGCGCACTGTGCAAGACATCCGCAACCTGCTTAACGCGGGCGCGGACAAGGTTTCGATCAACACCGCGGCCGTGTTCAACCCCGAGTTCGTCGGCGAAGCTGCGCAGCACTTCGGTTCGCAATGCATCGTGGTCGCCATCGACGCGAAAAAAGTCTCCGGCCCCGGCGAAACGCCGCGCTGGGAGATTTTTACTCACGGCGGTCGCAAGCCGACCGGCTTGGACGCGGTGGAATGGGCGATGAAGATGGAAGCCCTGGGCGCCGGTGAAATTCTGCTGACCAGCATGGACCAGGACGGCATGAAAAACGGCTTCGACCTGGGCGTAACCCGCGCCATCAGCGACGCGCTGGGCATTCCGGTGATCGCGTCCGGCGGTGTCGGTAACCTGCAGCACTTGGCCGACGGTGTGATCGAAGGCCACGCTAGCGCGGTGCTGGCGGCGAGTATTTTCCACTTTGGCGAATACACCGTTCCAGAAGCCAAGGCCTACATGGCGGCGCGCGGTATCGTCGTTCGCTAAACGCTGCTGGACACCATGGCAGGCGCGCGGCACTCTCTGCGCTTGCCATGGACTCCGGTAACTTTCATGTTCAAACACCTGCTGCTCGCGTTCGCCAGTGCCTCCATTCTTTTCGCAGGTTCGGCGCATGCCGAAGAACCGTCCGACGCGTCACTGGTGTTGCTGACGGAAAACTTCCCGCCCTACAACATGGCGAAAAACGGCAAGAACTTCGCCAAGGACGAGAACATCGAAGGCATCGCCGTGGACATCGTGCGCGAGACCTTCAAGCGTGCAGGCATTTCCTACAACCTCACCCTGCGTTTTCCTTGGGCGCGAATCTACAAACTCGCCCTGGAAAAGCCCGGTTACGGCGTGTTCGTGATGGCCCGGCTGCCGGACCGTGAAGCGCTGTTCAAATGGGTCGGCCCCATCGGCCCGGACGATTGGGTGCTGTTGGCAAAAGCCGACAGCACGATCCAGTTGAGCGACCTTGAACAAGCGCGCCGCTACAAGATCGGCGCCTACAAGGGCGACGCCATCGCCGAGACCCTCGAGAAACAAGGCCTCAACCCGCTGGTGGTGTTACGCGACCAGGACAACGCGCAAAAGCTGGTGGATGGCCAGATTGATCTGTGGGCCACCGGCGATCCTGCCGGGCGTTACCTGGCGCGTCAGGTTGGCGTCACCGGGCTCAAAACCGTGCTGCGCTTTAACAGCGCCCAGCTTTACCTGGCGCTGAACAAGGATGTGCCGGATGAACAAGTGGCCAAGCTTCAGGCCGCGCTGGACCAGTTGCGTAAAGACGGCGTGATCGACGAGATCATGGCGCGCTATCTTTAGTTGTCAGCCGCCACGAAGGGCTGGATCAAAAGCGCTGTTGTGGGAGCGGGCTTGCTCGCGATGCGGGCGGCTCGGACCATCAGGCGTGCCGGGTTGATGCCATCGCGAGCAAGCCCGCACACAGTTGACCGCGTTCGGTTTGCGATGAGGTAATTGGTCTTGGTTGTCTTGATTTAGCGGTAAATACCGTTCTTGCCATGGCCTGATTACTGCGCACGCTGATCATCAACTTAATATCAATCCAGCTTGGGTAACTCGCGCTCCAGCACCGCCAGGTTGCGCAAAGACGGCGTGATCGACGAGATCATGGCGCGTTATCTTTAGTTGTCAGCCGCCGCGAAGGATTGGATCAAAAGCGCTGTTGTGGGAGCGGGCTTGCTCGCGATGCGTGCGGCTCGGACCATCAGGCGTGCCGGGTTGATGCCATCGCGAGCAAGCC
>NZ_JBLZPT010000083.1:0-255 GCF_049199985.1 Pseudomonas kitaguniensis | reverse complement strand
AGCTTAAGAAGGGCAACACCTTGCTGGTCGAGTTCGGCCGGGGTCGGTCACTGGCGTCGGCAGCGACCACTGCCAACCAGCGCGCCGTCGCCAATGCTGCCGACGCACAAACCTTACCCACCCCGTTACTGCAACGCCTGACAGCGTTGTTTCCCGAGCAGGCACCGTCGGCCCTGGACCAGTTAAGCGGCGAACTGCACGCCAGCACTCAAGCGGTACTGATCGAAAACAGCCGCGTGCTGCGTCAGGCGGTAC
>NZ_JBLZPT010000082.1:0-255 GCF_049199985.1 Pseudomonas kitaguniensis | reverse complement strand
AAGGCCTTCAAAGCCACTAAAAATCCAAGGCAACGGCGAAAAGGGCGAACGCCCATCGGCACTCTGCAATTCCTGCAGGTAATTGCGGAAAATCTCCCACAGTAGACCGAGTTCCCATGCTGGAATGCAGTCAAATGTGGGAGCGGGCTTGCTCGCGATAAGGCCTTAAAGCCACTAAAAATCTAAGGCAACGGCGAAAAGGGTGAACGCCCATCGGCACTCTGCAATTCCTGCAGGTAATTGCGGAAAATCTCC
>NZ_JBLZPT010000081.1:0-255 GCF_049199985.1 Pseudomonas kitaguniensis | reverse complement strand
TGGTGCGCCAAGAGCACGTCGACGATGTGCCCGCTGCAAGCAAGAACCCGAACGGTGATGCCGCGGCCAGCGCCGATAAAACCATCACCCACGGTTGCCCGGTGTCGATGGTCACCGGGGAAGAATTACTGACCCTCACCGACGGCGCGCTGGACGGGCTTTTGCCGTTTGAGTGGACGCGGGTATATCGCACCAGTGCGGTGGAAGTGGATGGCGGGCTGGGCTTTGGCTGGAGTCATGCGCTGGCGCAACGGT
>NZ_JBLZPT010000080.1:0-255 GCF_049199985.1 Pseudomonas kitaguniensis | reverse complement strand
GAGGTCGTAGACGTAAGCCGTGCGCTGGCCGTCAAAGCCGGTTTCCTGTTGGATCAGCCCGTTAGGGTGGTATTGCAACCCATAAACTTCACCAACTTCGTTTTCAATGTCTGTCAGCAACAACCGCGCGTTGTCGTAGCGGTATTTGACTTGGGTGCCGTCGGCGTTAATGCGGCGGCTGATCAGGTGCAGGCCGTCGCCGTATTCGTAGCGGGTAACGTGGCCCAGCTCATCACGCTCGGAGGTGATTTTTCC